>JAEEUX010000047.1 GCA_016290695.1 Oscillospiraceae bacterium | reverse complement strand
CATCCGCAGGGGAGAGTTCCCCTGCGGATGCGTTTTTTGCTGCGCTGAATACGATCGCAACCGAGGGAGAAGTGACTCCAAGGGCTGTGTTTTGCGTACATTTCCAATAAAACTGTACTGTCTGCACGGTTTGTAAACATAAAATTCTGCGTTCTGCCAAAAATAATCAGTATTGCCATATGGAGACAATGAGATTATAATATAATTAATAAATATACGTTTTTCACTTTACAATAATTATACAGCACTTTTGCTCCGAAAGGAGAACGAAAATGCAGGATTTAACAGTCAAACGTCCGAGATTTCGCTTTGACCCGATAAGATTTAAGCGCGACCTTATCGTACTGTGCGGTATCGCGCTTAATGTCGCGCTGTCTGCCGTCGTGCAGACCTTTGAACTTCCGATATATCTCGATACCATCGGGACGATAATCATTGCATGGATCTGCGGTCCGCTTGCTTCGATAGCTGCAGCGATTATATCAAACCTCATCTGCATGCTGTTCAGCAGAATGATACTCTATTTTACTATAGTGAACATTATCATAGTCATAAGCGTTTCGAGTATGTTCCATAAGAGAATTTTTCAAAAAAAACTCGGCGCTCTCATTTTTTGGATTACGACGTCGCTTGTCGGCGGCGTTCTCGGCGGACTTATCGGATGGAGCATCAACAGTGTTATCAGCGTGAACTTCGTTTCCGTCCCGTTTGTTGATAATCTCGTAAACAGCATGAAGCTCGATAAGTTTACTGCGTTCATGCTGATGAATATAGTTGTCAATCTTGTGGATAAGGGCATCATGACTATTGCGGTACTGATCGCGATACGCTTTATCCCTTTGAAGCTTATAGAATCAATCCGAAACATAGGCTATACGATTGACACGGAGCATTTCGATCTGCATATTCAGCACCGAAAGCTTATTATTATGCTTTCGGTGGAGGCCTTTGCGCTCGTCGCCGTATGCGCGTGGATAAGCGTTGCACTCTATACATCAAATGCCAGACGCGAGCGCATCGAGACGGCAATCGGTGCGGCACAGCAGGTGGCGGACGCCGTTGACCCGCGTCTTGTGGATATTTATCTTACCCGCGGACATGAGGCTCAGAGCTATGATGAAGTAAAGAGTGTTCTGCAAAGCATAAGGGATAATACGCAGTATCTTGACTATGTTTACATTTATAAAATCGCGGAGGACGGATGCCACGTCGTATTCGATACTGTGCCGGAGGGTGAGGAGGAGTTTCAGCCGGGCGAGCTCATAGACTTCGATGCGTCGTTCCTGCCGTATATCCAGACGCTGCTGGACGGCGGAGAGCTTGAACCGCTGGAAAGCGATGATACCTACGGCTGGCTGCTCACGCTCTATAAGCCGATTCTGGATTTGGACGGCAACTGCGTCGCCTATGCGGGCGTAGACGTTTCCATGCAGAACCTGCGCGATTACGTCGAGGATTTTCTGCTGCGCGTTATACTCATCGCCTCGGGTTTCCTGGTTCTTTCGCTCGCGGCGGGCATGAGAGTTTCTGAAATCTATCACAAGGTTATCCAGCACCAGTATGAGGTTATCAAGGAGTCTAAGGACGAGGCTGAGCTTGCCAACCAGGCAAAATCAAGCTTTCTTGCCAATATGTCCCATGAAATTAGAACGCCGATAAACGCCGTCCTCGGCATGAACGAGATGATACTGCGCGAGAGCGAGGATCCGAGTGTTCTCGAATATTCGGAAAACGTAAAAACGGCGAGCAATACGCTGCTCGGCATAGTGAACGACATCCTTGATTTTTCAAAGATTGAGGCAGGCAAAATGGAGATTTTGCCTGTGGAATATGACCTCTCATCCGTTATCAACGACCTTGTGAACATGATTCGCACGAGGGCGGACGATAAGGGCCTGATCCTTGAGCTTGAATTTGACGAGACGACGCCGAAGCTCCTGCACGGGGACGAAGTGCGTATAAAGCAGGTAATAACGAACATCCTCACAAACGCTGTGAAGTATACCGAAAAGGGCAGCGTGACCTTCCGCATAGGTTATGAACGCATACCGGAGGAGGCGGACGGCGTTTATCTCATCATTTCCGTGAGCGACACGGGCATCGGCATCAAGCAGGAGGACATTTCCAAGCTCTTCTCGGAGTTTGAGCGGATTGAGGAAAAGCGCAACCGCAACATCGAGGGAACGGGCCTCGGTATGAATATTACGAAGAGTCTGCTTGAGATGATGGACAGCCGTCTCGACGTCGAAAGCGTTTACGGCAAGGGTTCGACTTTCTCCTTTCGTCTGAAGCAGAAGGTTATCAGATGGGAAGAGCTTGGCGACTATGAGTCCGCTTACCGCGCTTCGATAGCGAGCCATAAGCGGTATAAGGAAAAATTTTCTGCGCCGGACGCCGTCGTGCTGGTAGTAGACGATACGCCGATGAACCTTGCCGTTTTCAAGAGCCTGCTCAAGCGCACAAGTGTTCAGATAGATACGGCGGGAAGCGGCGACGAGTGTCTTGCTCTTGTCGCGGCTAAGAAATATGACATTATCTTTCTTGACCACATGATGCCGAAGAAGGACGGCATAGAAACCCTGAACGAGATGAGAGCGAGTGAGGACGGCCTTAACCGGCAGACGCCAACTGTCTGCCTCACCGCGAATGCTATCTCGGGCGCGAGGGAGCAGTATATCGCAGCTGGGTTCGACGATTATCTCACTAAGCCGATAGATGCCGATAAGCTTGAAAAAACTCTTATCAAGTTTCTGCCGAAGGAAAAGCTGGAGGCTCCGTCGGAAGGCAGCTATACGGCGCCCGTTAAGCCCCTGGGGGTGCCTACTGTTCTCATCGTGGACGACGACCCGGCGATTTGTTCGCTCGCTGCCGGCATACTCAGCAAAAGCTTCCGTGTCGAATCCTGCAACAGTGCCGCAGAGACGCCTCAGCGCGTTAAAACGCTTATGCCTGACCTCGTTCTGCTTGATATAAACCTCGGGGAAATGACAGGCTTTGATGTCCTCCGTCTGCTCAGAGAGGAGCCGGAGACGAGCCAAGTTCCGATTATGTTCATTACCGGCGAGAGCGATGAGGATGCCGAGATAAAGGGCTTCCGCGTCGGCGCAGCGGACTTTGTGCGAAAGCCGTTTTTGCCGGAGGCGCTTTTGCAGCGCGCCCAGCGCATCATTACGCTTGACCATTTGCAGCGCGACCTTCGCGGCGAGGTGCGGCACCAAGCGATACGTGCCGAGCACATCACCCGCGAAATGATGCTTGCCCTCTCCAAGGCGGTCGACGCCAAGGACCGCTATACAAGCGGCCATTCAGAGCGCGTCGCTGCGTATTCGGCGGAAATAGCGCGGCGCATGGGCAAAAGCGAAAGCGAGCAGACGCGCATATATGAGATGGGACTCCTCCACGATATCGGAAAAATCGGCGTTCCCGGCGAGATCATCAACAAAACCACGAAGCTTCTTGATGAAGAATTCGAGCAAATCAAGCGCCATACCATTACAGGCAGCGAAATACTCGGACTCATAAACGAGATGCCGGAGCTTGCCAGCGGCGCGCGCTCTCACCATGAGCGCTATGACGGACACGGTTATCCCGACGGCCTCAAGGGAACGGATATACCCGAATCTGCGCGAATTATATGCCTGGCCGACAGCTATGACGCCATGACCTCGATGCGAACCTATTCCAAGGCGAAGGAACAAAGCGCCGTTCGCGCGGAGATAGAGCGCTGCGCCGGAACGCAGTTTGATCCGGAAATAGCAAAGATTCTGCTTGATATGATAGATGAAGACAAGAACTTCATAATGAAAGAACGCACAGCGGATATAAACGTCTGGAAGGAAAACCGACTCTGGAATTATTTAGATGAGCCGCAGGCTTCGGAGGAATCGGAAGTCGAACGGGCGGAGGCGTCACTCCCGGACTGGCTGCGAGGCGTCGCCGAAATAGACCTTGATGCCGGTATGCGTTACTGCGGCTCAGAGGAAACGTACATTGAAACCCTTGCAATATACGCTAAAAACGCGCCCGATTCCGCCGATGAGATAGAAACGCTCTGGCGCTCGGGGGACGCAGCGAATACCACGGTAAAGGTCCATGCGATAAAGAGCCTTTCCCGCACGATAGGCGCGGAGAAAATAGGTGCTCTCGCGGAAAAGCTTGAGCTTGCGGGCAAGGCGGGCGAAACGGAAACACTCGCTTCGGAGCTTGATGGGCTCCTTGCGCGGATTCGCGCACTTTGCTCCGCTCTTTCGCCGCTTTGCCCCTCCCAGGAAACGGCGGAAAACGAAAATCTTCCGCTTATCTCGGACGAGGAACTGAGCGAAGCTTATGAAAACCTCCGCGAGTTTGCCGAGAACATGGACGCCGGCAGCGCGGCCTATGTATTCAGTTACCTCGCAGGCTTCCGCATCCCGCAGGGAGAGTGCGAGCGCGTAGAGAATATAAAACGAGCTATAAACGGATTTGACTGGGATAAAGTAAACGAACTGCTGAAATAGGAGGAAAACTAAAATGGCGGGAAAGGTACTGCTTATTAATCACGGTTCCGCGCTTATGGCGAATACTCTTGTATCGATCCTGAAGGACTCCGGCATTGAGACTGTCCGCGTCGAGCCGGATATCAACAGGGTGAGCCCTGAAATAAACGGGACGGACGCTATCGTTCTCTTTGCGGGCGATTACGTCTATGACGCTTCTGCACTGTTCGTCTATCTGAAGGACCTGTGCTTCGGCGAAAACAAGCCCTTATGCGTAATGGGTTACGAAACAGAGCTTGACCAAATAGAGACGATTATTCCCAAGGACATGATATCGCATGAGTTTCCGCGCCCCGTGGATGTAAAGAGCATTTCCTCCGCGCTTCGGGAACTCGTAAGCTCCGGCGAGACGCGCAGGCGCGAGAGACATATCCTTTTGGTGGATGACGATACCCTCTTTTTGCAGGCTATGCAGAACTGGCTCGGCATAAGGTACAACGTGAGCGCCACGAAATCGGGTATGCAGGCGATAACCTATATCGCCGCGCACAAGCCAGATTTAATTCTGCTCGATTACGATATGCCGATTACGCCGGGCCCGCAGGTTCTTGAAATGATACGCAGCGAGCCGAATTCCGCGAATATCCCAATTATCTTTCTGACCGGCAGAAATGATCGCGAAAGCGTTGAGCGTGTAATGCAGCTTCGTCCGGACGGGTATCTGCTGAAATCCATGTCTAAGGAGAATATTCTCTGCTCGGTGGATAAATTCTTCGAGACGAAAAAGTGGGAAAATCTCTGAGGCACGGACTAAGACCGTATTCCTGAGCGTTAGGGGGGATAAGCCATGAAAAGGATCGCACCCTTTGCCGCGCTGCTGGTGCTTTCTTTGCTCGTCGGCTGCGGCAGGGCGTCTGAGACTCCGGAACCGGAGCCTTCGCGTACGGATATGCTTCGAAGCGTCGAAAACCCGAGGTTCACCCATGAACTCAATTATGCAAAGGGAACGGTCCTGCGCATGGCGACGGGTTATAACTCTCCCCAAACGGGCCTTAGCTTTGACGAAGAGACCGCTGGCGACGGCGTTACCCTTGCCAACGGCGTAACCTACCGCGCGGGGGACCTGAAACCGGTGTGGGAGGAAGTAGAGAAACGCCTTAATATCACTATTCTGGATAAATATCAGGGCAACAGCGCTGAGAATGAGCTCAGCTTCTGGAAGGGGCGCATGGACGAAATCGACATCGTCAGCGGCACGGCGGACGGACTCACCGAAGCCGGAGAAGCGGGCAAACTCGTGGATTTCGCGCGTTATCTCGACCTTATGCCGAATTTAAAGGCTTACCTTGAAGCCAACCCGATCGTACGCTTGTCAATAACGGGCAATACCGATATCGGTTCGTTTTACTTCGTGCCGTATTTTGACGGAGTGGACGATATAGAACGCATGCCGCTTATGCGCGTGGACTGGGTGGAAAAGCTGCTTGACGGGCTCGGAAGGTTCACAGCCGAGAAAAGCAACATGACCCGCAAAACCTACTATAAACCCTATATGCCGGTTTACGGCAAGATAGCCGTCGAAGCCGTGAGAGAGGACGGCTCGGGCATCGATGTCATAGTGAAGGATTATGATGCCGCGGGCAATATCGTTTCGGATATGAATGCGGCCGGGGAGATTACCGGTGTTGAGGCCGTGAACATGCTGCGCGATTATATCGACAAGGCCTACGGTGGATATTACGGCGAAAAGCGTTCTGATCTCTTCGTTGGACAGAACGCCGCGTGGGACGCTGACGAGCTCGTCGCGCTGCTGCGCTGCATCATCGCGAACCCTCAGACGCTCAACGGAACCGACAGCGTTCAGGGCCTGTTTACGCGCGAGGACGCGAATAACCAGCGCCGCGTCGATATGCTGCATTTCGCGGGTGCTCTGTTTGGCGTGCGCGGGCTTGAATCGCGGCAGGATTACCTTTACCTCGATATTGATGGACGCCTGCGTGACGCGCGGCAGGAAACCGACACCTATAGGGCGCTTGCGCGTATGCACAATATGGCGCGCGAGGGTCTTATCTCTTCTTCGTTTCTGAACTGTGCCGACATGTCGAGCGCAAAGATGCTGGAAAATGATCTCGGATTCATGCAATATGACTATAACCAGACCCAAACCGTATATAACGTGACTAAGCTGCAGGCCGAGGAAGGGGAAAAGTATATGGCTGTCATACCCCCTGTCGCCCGGTGGTATGACGGAGGAAAAAACGGCAAGTACATGCGCTTTACAGAGTCGTGGCGCAGCGTGAAAACGATGGGGTGGGGAATTTCCCGCTCCGGCGTTGCGGGCCGCCCGGACAGACTCTATGCCGCACTGAAGCTTATAGACTATGCCTATAGCCACGAGGGCATTATTCTCATGTCCTACGGACCGGACGGCTTTATAAAAACAAATGAAGACGGCAGCTACGTCACTTTCACCTTCTGTGGCGAGGAAATGCCCGAAATATCGGACGCCGCTTATGCTGAGCTCTGCGAGAAAACAGAAGGGAACTACACGGACTATGCCCGCCGCTATCTGGGCTCGACTCTGGCCTTTATAAAAAGCCAGGCGTTTGAATACCAATGCCTGAATGAAGTGGGCAAGGAAGGTATTGACAAAATATCAAACGCGATAAAGTTCGGCGTAATTAAGCACCCACTGCTTGAAATCATCGACAATCCGTGGTATAGCTCCGTGCCGACGACATTCCCCGTAACAAAGCGCGAAACGGATCTTTTGAGCATACACGAGGAGCTCGGAAAATCGTTTTCGCAGAGCAAAGGCGGAGAAAACCTGCTGATAGACGTAATAGTAAACGGTTGCGGTATCTCGAACGTATCCGGCAAAAACGCCGCCGAACGTCTGGTTACAACGGTGCGGGATAATATGGGCGGCGAAGATTACCTCGAAATAAAACAAAGCGCCTTTGACCGTCTCCTTGCCTGTTATGAGCAGGAGTAACGAGAAAATGTGAATAAACAAGCCAAATCCCCGAAGGCTTCTGCTTTCGGGGATTGTATTAATTGCACGGAACAAACATGTTTCAAGGCTTTCCGGCATTGACTTTTATATTGATTTTCTATACACTTAAGGCAAGGCCGCATATATCCCGCTTGCAGAATGTTCCATTATATCGCCCCCAAATACTCGGCAATACATATGGTATTACCTGCATTTTTGAACGATGCGACGAAAATTCTGACGGCGCATTATATGATACTAATATTCAATAAAAATCAGAAAATCTATGCGGTGTTTCATAGAATAATAAAATCATTTTTCCCAAAGGGAAAAGGAAGTCTGAAAATGAAGGTAAAATTGGAGCATCTTACAAAGCGTTTTCCAAACCGAAACAGGAAGATTAAAGCAGAGGTTGTCGCGGTAGACGATTTTAATTTCGAAATACCCGACGGCAGGCTCGTAGGGCTTTTGGGCCCTTCCGGATGCGGGAAAAGCACCACGCTGAACCTTATATCCGGCCTTGAAAAGCCCACGGAGGGCAAAATCTTTTTCGGCGACGAGGATGTGACAAATCTCCCGCCGGAAAACAGGGGAGTGGGGCTCGTTTTCCAGAATTATGCCCTGTACCCGCACCTTACGGTGCTGCAAAACATCCTCTTCCCGCTGCAAAACCTCAAGGGTGAAGCGCGCCCGACGAAGGCACAAATGCTCGAAAAGGCGGCGGAAGCGGCAAAGCTCGTGCAGATAGACGAGCTTATGGACAGGCGGCCGAGCGAGCTTTCCGGCGGCCAGCAGCAGCGCGTGGCCATAGCCCGGGCGCTCGTGAAAACGCCGAGAATACTGCTTTTGGACGAGCCGCTTTCCAACCTCGACGCGCGCCTGCGCCTGCAAACGAGGGAGGAGATACGCCGCATACAGCGCGAAACGGGCGTAACCACCATCTTCGTCACCCACGACCAGGAGGAGGCCATGAGCATCTCCGACCTTATCGTGGTAATGAAAAACGGAGTGATCCAGCAGACAGGCAAGCCGCAGGAGGTTTACGACGAGCCTGTGAACCTCTTTGTGGCGACCTTCCTCGGAACGCCGCCGATAAACGTATTTGAGGGAAAAATAAGCGGCGGGAGGCTTTATATCGGAGAGGACGCCGTAATGAACATGGACGGAGCGCCCGAGGGCGAGGTCTGGGCGGCGATACGTCCCGAGGGCTTCGTTCTCAGCGAGAACGGTCCGTTCAACTGCGCCCTCCGGCGCGTCGAAGTAATGGGGCGCGATACGAGCGTCGTAGCGGCGCATCCGGGGAGCACGGCTGAACAGCTGCGCGCCATCATAAGCGCGGAAAACCGCGTGGATACGTCGTCGGAGCGCGTGCGCTTTGCGATAAAGCCGAATAAGCTTTTCATTTTTGACAGGGAAACGGAAGAACGTATTCCCTTCCGGGCTCTTTGAGCGGGAGGACGGGATGAAGCAATCGAACTTTAAGGCGTGGCTGTATCTGCTGCCCGCCGTGCTGTTTTTGGGCGTGTTCATGGTTTACCCTCTTGTGGAGGTTGTTATCTACTCGTTTGAGGAGGGCTATAATTCCGCCTCGCAGACCGTTTTCGGCGTAGGCGGCTATAACTACTCCTACGTCCTGCATGACCCGTATTTTCTCCAGGCCGTGCGGAACACCTTCATTATCGTTATCATCACCGTTCCCGTTTCAACGGGGCTCGCGCTGCTTATCTCTGTGGGGCTGAGTTCCGTTAAGCCGCTCAGGGAGCTTTATCAGACGGTGTACTTCCTGCCTTACGTCACGAATACGCTTGCAGTCGGCCTCGTGTTTATGATCCTTTTCAAAAAGACGGCCTATACCGACGGAATGGTGAACCTTCTTATCAACTTCTTCGGCGGCGAGAGCGTGGATTTTATCGAAGGGCCATACTGGGCGAAAATGTTCGTCATGTGCTTCTACACCGTTTGGGTGGTGCTGCCGTTCAAGATACTCGTGCTCACAAGCGCGCTTGCATCTGTGGACAGAACCTATTATAACGCCGCGCGAGTGGACGGAACCTCCAAGCTCCGCATATTCACGCGGATAACTCTTCCTATGATCTCCCCGATGATTTTTTACCTTATCATTACGGGCTTCATCGGCGCTTTCAAAGCCTACAGCGACGAGGTGGCGCTCTTCGGCGTAAACCTCAACGCAGCCGGTATGAACACCATCGTCGGCTACGTTTACGATATGCTGTACGGCAACGGCGGAGGCTACCCGTCCTTTGCTTCGGCGGCCGCGCTTATACTTTTCGCCATTGTGCTGACAATAACCTGCATAAACCTTCTCGTCAGCCGCAAGAGCGCGCGTTAGGAGGCGGAGTATGGATAAAAGCATGAGCCATGACAGAATTGAACGGACGCTCAGACGGCGCCGCGTGGGTAAGGCGGCTGTTTACGTTTTCCTCAGCCTTTGGGCGCTTATCGTTTTATTCCCGTTTTACTGGATGGTGCTGAGCTCTGTAAAAAGCTACAGCGCTTATAACGGTGAATATATACCGTCCTTTTTCACCCTTGCGCCGACGCTTGAAAACTACGCCGAGGCATTCAGCGCCGTGCCGTTGATGCGGTATTTTACCAATACGCTCATTTTCACCATCGCAACGACGGCGATGATGCTCGCCGTTACGGTGCTCGCGGCATTCGCCTTTTCGCGGCTGAGCTTCCGGGGCAAAAACCTCGCGTTCACGGTATTCCTCAGCCTGATGATGATACCAAATGAGCTTGTTATCATAACGAATTTCGTCACGATTACCGACTGGCAGCTTCGCAACAGCTTCCTTGGGCTGATTCTTCCCTCGGTCACTTCCGTTTTCTACATATATCTCTTAAAGGAAAATTTTGAGCAGATACCCGACGAGCTGTATAAGGCTGCCAAGGTGGACGGCACATCAGACTTTAAGTATCTTGTCAAGGTGATGATACCCATTTGCAGGCCTACGATAATAACCATCACTATTCTCAAGGTGATCGAATGCTGGAATTCCTACGTCTGGCCGAGGCTTATCACGGACGATGAAGCCTATTATCTTGTCTCCAACGGCATACAGGCCATCCGCGAAAGCGGCTTCGGGCGCGAGAATATCCCGGCAATGATGGCAGCGGTCGTGGTGATTTCCGTTCCGCTTATCGTGCTGTTTCTGATTTTCCGCAAGAAGATCATGGATGGCGTTTCGAGAGGAGGCACGAAGGGATGAAGGCCGGACGATTGGCCGCATTGGCCTTGGCGCTCATGTTCTACCTTTCGCTCGGCGGCTGCCACGGCTCCCACAGGCAAAGCGCCTTTGAGATACCGGAAAAGTTTGACGAGAGCGGCAGCTATGAAATAAGCTTCTGGGCGAAGAACGACACCAACAAGACTCAGGTTAAGATTTATGAGCAGGCAGCGGCGGATTTTGAGGCGCTGTACCCCAACATACATGTTAATATACGCTTCTATACTGATTATCCAAGCATCTATAATGACGTAATAACCAATATCTCCACGGGCACGACGCCGAACGTCTGCATAACCTACCCGGACCACATCGCAACCTACCTTACGGGCGAGGAGGTCGTCGTCCCGCTCGACGAGCTGATGGACGACCCGAAGTACGGCCTCGGAGGAAGTGATCTTCGCTTCGACGTCCCCTCAAGAGATGAAATAGTGCCGAAATTTCTGCGGGAATGTTCAATTCAAGGCCAGAGCTACGGCCTGCCCTTTATGCGTTCCACGGAGGCGTGCTACGTGAACAAAAACATGGTCGAGGCGCTGGGTTACTCTATCCCGGAAACGCTGACGTGGGATTTCGTTTGGGAGGTCTCTGAGAAGGCGATGGCGAAGGACGCCGACGGAAATTTCCTCGTAAACGGGCAGAAGGTGCTGATCCCGTTTATAGACCAGTCCACGGACAATATGATGATCCAGCTCGTAAAGCAGAGCGGCAGCGGCTATTCCACTCCTGCCGGGGATATCCTTCTTTTTAACGACGATACGAAGAAACTTCTCTATACCATCTATGAGCACGCGGGGAGCGGGGCGTTCTCCACCTTCAAAATATCGAGCTACCCCGGAAATTTCTTCAACGCGGGTCAGTGCATTTTCGCGCTGGATTCCACGGCGGGCTCTACATGGATAGGCACCCACGCTCCGCTGATGGACATAAGCGCCGACAGGGTCGCGGATTTCGAGACGGTTGTCATGCCCGTACCGCAGTTTGACAGCGAGGAGCCCTATATGATTTCACAGGGGCCGAGCGTATGCATTTTTAATAAGGATGATAAACAAGAGGTGCTTGCCTCGTGGCTTTTCGCCCAATTCCTGCTGACGGACGAGGTACAGACGGCCTACGCTGAGACCGAGGGTTATGTTCCCGTTACGCTGAAAGCGCAGCGGTCGCCGGAATATCAGGATTATCTGAGCAGGGCGGGGGAGGATTACGGCGAGCATTATGATGTGAAGCTCGCTGCCTCAAAGCTGTTGCTCGAAAACGTAGACAGAACCTTCGTTACGCCCGTGTTCAACGGCTCTGCCTCGCTGCGTTCAGCTGCGGGGCAGATGATAGAGAATGTGGCAAAATCCGCCCGCCGCAAGGAAAAAGTGGACGACGCCTACATGGAGAAGCTTTTCGGCGACGTAAGCTCGCTCTACCGGCTTGACCAGATAAACGGCGGGCAAATGCACGGAAAGGCTGAGCTCGGCCCTCTGCCAAAAACAGCCGTCGCGCTGCTTTGGGGCCTTGCCGCAGCGTGGGTGCTTATCGGCGCCTATGCCGCCCGGAAATTCATAATTAAGAGAAAAAAGGATTGATTTATTCTAAAGATGCTATATAATTATCTTGATAGTTAATACCTTTAGCTATTATCATGAAAAGGAGATCAATCAAATGAAAAAGATTTTTGCTTTGCTTATGGTCATGGCGATGCTTCTCGCGCTTGCTGCATGCGGCAATACCACCTCCGGCGATGCTGCCGTGAATCCCGATACGCCCGCATCCGCAGAGCCCGCAGAATCCGCAGAACCCGCAGAACCCGCAGAACCCGCAGAACCCGCCGACGCCCCGGATGCTTCCGAGGCTGCCGCGCCCGTTATGAGCCACGCTGAATACGTTGCTGCCGCCGTGGACACCGGCGTGACCGTGGAAACCTACGTTCAGGCCACGCAGTCCTGGTGGGAGGACAAAATCACCATCTATGCCCAGAGCGAGGA
>JAEEUX010000046.1 GCA_016290695.1 Oscillospiraceae bacterium | reverse complement strand
TGATGTTGCTCGCGACGCCGTCCTCAACAAGCTTTTTCATGACGAAGGGGCGGAAGAGCTCTATCGCCATTTCCTTCGGCAGACCGCACTGGTAAAGCTTGAGGTTCGGGCCGACGACTATAACGGAACGTCCGGAATAGTCTACGCGCTTGCCGAGAAGGTTCTGGCGGAAGCGGCCCTGCTTACCCTTGAGCATATCGGAAAGAGACTTGAGAACGCGGCTGTTTACGCCGGTAACGGCTCTGCCGCGGCGGCCGTTGTCTATGAGCGCGTCGACCGCTTCCTGAAGCATGCGCTTCTCGTTGCGGACGATTATTTCCGGCGCGCTGAGCTGGATGAGCCTTTTCAGGCGGTTGTTTCTGTTGATGACGCGGCGGTAAAGGTCGTTAAGGTCGCTCGTTGCGAAGCGGCCGCCGTCGAGCTGAACCATGGGGCGGATCTCCGGCGGGATAACGGGGAGAACGTCAATTATCATCCACTCGGGTCTGTTGCCGGACTGGCGGAAGGCCTCGACGACCTCAAGGCGCTTGACGAGCTTGGCCTTCTTCTGGCCGGAAGCGTCGGCAAGCTCGGCGCGAAGCTCTTCTGAGAGCTTTTCGCAGTCTATCTTCTGCAGGAGCTTCTTGACAGCCTCGGCGCCCATACCCGCTTCAAAATCGTCCTCATACTTCTCGCGCATATCGCGGTATTCCTTTTCGGTGAGGATCTGGTTCTGGGAAAGGGGCGTGGAGCCGGGATCGATAACGATGTAAACTGCGAAATAGAGCAGCTTTTCGAGAATACGCGGAGAGATATCAAGGATGAGACCCATGCGGGACGGGATGCCCTTGAAATACCAGATGTGGGAAACGGGCGCGGCCAGCTCGATGTGGCCCATGCGCTCGCGGCGAACCTTGGACTTGGTTACCTCAACGCCGCAGCGGTCGCATATCTTGCCCTTATAGCGTATCTTTTTATACTTACCGCAGTGGCACTCCCAGTCCTTCGTCGGCCCGAATATCCTTTCGCAGAAAAGGCCGTCGCGCTCAGGCTTGAGGGTGCGGTAGTTGATGGTTTCGGGCTTTTTGACTTCGCCGTAAGACCACTGTCTGATCATATCAGGGGAAGCAATTCCAATTTGTATAGCTTCAAAAGACGGATAGCTCATTATTCTTCATCCTCCCCATCAAAAAAATCGTCAGAATCGTCAATATCGTCGTCATCATCGTCATCGCCGAAGACCATGTCCTCGGAAAGGTCGAGCTCAGACTCGTCGATATCTTCAATAGTGTATCCGTTGGAAACGATTTCGTCGTCCCCGGAGGAGTAGACGGAATCGTCGTTATAGGGCTGATAATCGTCCTCATCGTCCTCGCGAAGCTCGATCTCCGCGCCGTTTTCATCAAGAACCTTGATATCGAGGCAGAGGGACTGGAGCTCCTTGACAAGAACCTTGAAGGACTCGGGAACGCCCGGCTGAGGCACGTTCATGCCCTTTACGATAGACTCGTAGGTGCGTACACGGCCGGTAACATCGTCGGACTTGACGGTGAGTATCTCCTGCAGCGTGTAGGCCGCGCCGTAAGCCTCGAGCGCCCAGACTTCCATTTCGCCGAAGCGCTGGCCGCCGAACTGCGCCTTGCCGCCGAGGGGCTGCTGAGTAACGAGCGAGTACGGGCCGGTGGAACGGGCGTGGATCTTATCGTCAACGAGGTGGTGGAGCTTTAAGAAGTAAACGTAACCGACGGTTACGGGGTTATCGAAGGGCAGGCCGGTTCTTCCGTCATAGAGGACGCTCTTGCCGTCGCGTCTCAGGCCGGCGTCTTCAAGAAGATCCATTATCTCGTTTTCCTTCGCGCCGTTGAAGATAGGCGTGGCTACCTTCCAGCCGAGGGCCTGCGCCGCGTAGCCGAGGTGAACTTCAAGAACCTGACCGATGTTCATACGGGAGGGAACGCCGAGGGGGTTAAGGACGATGTCGAGCGGCGTGCCGTCCGGCAGATAGGGCATATCCTCGCGGGGGAGGATCCTCGAAACGACGCCCTTGTTGCCGTGGCGGCCGGCCATCTTGTCGCCGACGGAGATTTTTCTCTTCTGGGCGATATAGCAGCGTACGACCATGTTCACGCCGGGGCTCAGCTCGTCGCCGGCCTCGCGGGTGAAGACCTTAACGTCAACGACTATGCCGCTTTCGCCGTGCGGGACCTTGAGCGAGGTATCTCTGACCTCTCTTGCCTTCTCGCCGAATATCGCGCGAAGCAGACGCTCCTCAGCGGTGAGGTCGGTTTCGCCCTTGGGCGTAACCTTGCCGACGAGAATATCGCCCGCGTGAACCTCCGCGCCGATGCTGATGATGCCGCGCTCGTCGAGATACTTGAGTGCATCGTCGCCGACGCCGGGGATATCTCTCGTTATCTCCTCGGGGCCGAGCTTCGTGTCACGGGACTCGATCTCATGCTCTTCTATATGGATGGATGTGAATACGTCGTCCTGCGCGAGGCGCTCGTTAAGAAGGACGGCGTCCTCGTAGTTGTAGCCTTCCCATGTCATGAAGCCGACGAGGACGTTCTTTCCGAGGGAAATTTCGCCCTGGCTCGTGGAGGGGCCGTCGGCAAGGACGGTATCGGCGGTGACTCTTTCGCCGACGGAAACTATCGGGCGCTGGTTCGTGCAGGTGCCCTGGTTGCTGCGGGCAAACTTACGGACCTTGTAGGTGACGGTATCGCCCGCGTCGTACTTAACGTCGATGGCGTTGGCATCCACGCGGGTAACGACGCCGTCGCCCTCCGCCATGATAACGACGCCGGAGTCCACCGCGCACTTATGCTCGATGCCGGTGGCGACGATGGGAGCCTGCGTGACCATGAGGGGAACGGCCTGGCGCTGCATGTTCGCGCCCATAAGGGCGCGGTTTGCGTCGTCGTTTTCGAGGAAGGGTATCATAGCCGTGGCTATGGAGACCATCATTCTCGGGGAAATATCTATATAATCGACCTTTTCGCGGTCAACCTCGATGATCTCGTCTCTGTGGCGGCAGGTAACGCGCTTATTGAGGAGGCAGCCGTTTTCGTCCAGCGGCTCCGTTGCCTGCGCGACGACGTACTCGTCCTCCATGTCCGCCGTGAGGTAGCGAACGTCGTCCGTAACGCGGCAGGTGCCCTTCTCGACTCTGCGGAAGGGGGCGACGAGGAAGCCGTACTCGTTTACTCGCGCGTAGCTTGCAAGGTAGGAGATAAGGCCGATGTTGGGGCCTTCGGGCGTCTCTATCGGGCACATTCTGCCGTAATGCGTATAGTGAACGTCGCGCACGTCGAAGTTCGCTCTTTCTCTGGAAAGGCCGCCGGGGCCGAGAGCGGACATACGGCGCTTATGCGTAAGCTCCGCGAGGGGGTTCGTCTGATCCATGAACTGGGAAAGCGGGGAGGATCCGAAGAACTCCTTGATGGCGGCAGTTACGGGCCTTATATTAATGAGGCTCTGCGGCGTGACCATATCGAGATCCTGAAGGGTCATGCGCTCGCGGATAACTCTCTCCATTCTGGAGAAGCCGACTCTGAACTGGTTCTGAAGCAGCTCGCCGACGCTTCTCATGCGGCGGTTGCCGAGATGGTCGATATCGTCCGCGTCGCCTATGCCGCAGGCAAGGCAGTTAATGTAGTTGACCGAGGCGAAAACATCGTCCGGGATGATATATTTGGGGATGAGCTCGTCGATATTCTCGCGGATAGCGTCCTTGAGCTCGTCGCCCTCATATTTGTCGAGAAGGTCCTTGAGGATAAGGAGGCGGACCTTTTCCTTTATGCCAAGCTCGGCAGGGTCGAAGTCGACAAATTCGCCGAGGTCGACCATCGCGTTCGTGAAGACCTTAACGAGCTTGCCGAAATGGTTCTTGACCATAACGCTGACGGCGCCGCTCTTTTCTATCTTGAGCGCCTCGTCATAGGTAAGCAGCTCGCCTGTCGGCTCGGCGACGATTTCGCCGGTGAACTCGTTTACGACAGGCTCAGCCAGCTCCGTGCCGGTGATTCTGCGGGAAAGGGCCATCTTCTTATTGAATTTGTAGCGGCCGACGCTCGAAAGGTCGTAGCGGCGGGGGTCGAAGAAGAGGTTGTTTATAAGGGTCTCCGCGCTGTCTATCGTGGGGGGATCGCCGGGACGTAGGCGCTTATATATTTCAATGAGGGCCTCCTCGCGGTTCTTGCAGGTATCCTTTTCGAGCGTGACGGCCATGCGCTCGTCCTCGCCGAAAATCTCGTGAAGCTGCTCTGTAGTGGTGGCGCCGCCCGTCTCGCGGGCAATGGTGAGCCAGGAATAGGGCTTATCCTCGCTCGGCGCGCCCATGGTTCTGAGAAGCCAGGTCACGGGAAGCTTTCTGTTCTTGTCTATGCGGACATAGAGGAGGTTCGCCGTGTCCGTTTCGTACTCCAGCCACGCGCCGCGGTAAGGGATGACCGTCGCGCTGTAGACGGAGGTATCGGTCTTGTCGGTCTTCTTGTCATAGTACATGCCGGGAGAACGGACGATCTGGGATACGATAACGCGCTCCGCGCCGTTTATGACGAAGGTGCCGCCGGCGGTCATGAGCGGGAAATCGCCCATGAAAATCTCCTGCTCCTTGATTTCCTGCGTTTTCTTGTTGAGAAGCTGGACTCTCACCTTGATGGGCGCGGCATAGGTCGCGTCCCTCGCGGTGCATTCCTCGACGGAATACTTGGGTTTTTCGTCCATCGAATAATCGATGAAGGTCAGCTCAAGGTCGCCCGAGAAATCCGTAATAGCCTCAACGTCTCTGAAAACCTCGCGAAGGCCCTGATCGAGAAACCATTTGTATGAGTTCTTCTGTATTTCAAGAAGGTTGGGCATATCCTGGATTTCTTCGACCTTTGCAAAGCTGTGACGTTCCGTTTTTCCGTAATGCTTGACTTTGTACTTATCTTTGGTCATTCGGCTGTCACCCCTATGTTGAATGTTACGCCGCACGCCCGGCGGCGTTGATAGAAATAACAAAGAATTTTCTGTGAAAACGATTAATATTATTGACTTTTTGCGCCCGGGATTTTATAATTCAGTTAATGAAATATGGTAGGAGTATTCCTTACCGGGCGGCAGATATCAAGATATTTTATCATGCCGACGTTTTTTTGTCAACCCATTTAAAAAGATTTTGTGAGGCTCGGCCTCACTTTTTTTATTTCTGCAAGCCTGTCGTGTTAAAATCCCACGCCAATGAGCGCGGGGCTTACCCACGCTGGGGCAGTTGGATTTTGAAAAAATCCTATATGGTTGATGCTTGCAAAAACCGAACCGCATTCCATTTCTGCAAATTCGTATAATCGTCAATGAAAATACACAATATACATAACGGGAGGGGGGGTGCTGAATATGCAGTCTGCCGGGCGCAAAGCTTGGGCCGGGTCGTATTTATACGCCGCCGTTTACATTCTCATATCGGGGCTTGTATTTTTTACCGCGTTTCTTCGTTTAAGTGCCACTACCCCGCTCGCCGCGGCTTGTTTTGCGGCGCTGCTCTCGTTTATTTCCGCCGCGCTCCTTTTTTCGATGCCGCGGGGCGCGTTTTCATCGCGGACGGCGGCAATTTGCGGTTTTGCCGCTGTGGCGGCGCTGCTCGCCGCTCGCGTGATGTTTTTTGACTGTGAAACCTCGGACTATACGATGTTCCTCAGGCCGTGGACGCAGTTTTTCCGTGAAAACGGCGGCCTCGCCGGGTTAAAATACCGGCTCGGAAACTATAACGTCCCCTATCTCGTTTTCCTCGCGCTGTTTTCCTACGTTCCCGTGAGCGAGCTGTACCTTATTAAATTACTCTCCGTTATAGCCGACCTGTTTCTTGCGCGTGCCATCGCCGCGCTCGTACTGAAAACAAGCGGAAGCGAAAAACGCGCGCTTGCCGCCTTCGTCCTGGCTCTCGCGCTGCCGACGGTGTTCATAAACGGTGCGGCGTGGGGCCAGTGTGACAGCATCTTCACAGCCCTCGCGCTATGGGGGCTTTTCTGCGCGCTTGACGCTAAGCCCATTCGCGCGGCGCTCCTTTTCGGGCTGGCGCTGGCATTCAAGCTCCAGAGCGTTTTCATATTACCCATCCTGCTCCCGCTTGTTTTCTCAAACAGGCTGAAATTGTACCACCTGCCGCTCGTTCCGGCGGCGTATCTTGCGGCGGTCTCACCCGCAATTATTGCGGGACGGGATATTGTCGAAACCCTGCTCATATATCTCAGGCAGGGCGAGGGTGGCACGGGCTCTCTCAATTATAATTCCCCTTCAGTATTTTCCCTCCCTCTCGGCATCACGGAGCCGGAAACGGCGCGCGCCGCCGCCATCGCCGGAATTGCCGCCGCGTTTCTTTTTTGTCTGGCTCTGTTCGCGCTCCTGTTTCTGCGGCGAAACCGGCTGGGCGACAAAGCGTTTTTGCTCGCGGCGTTTATCTTTGCCTGCGGCGTCCCGCTGCTGCTGCCGCACATGCACGAGCGGTATTTTTTCATAGCCGACTGTCTCTCCCTCGCGCTCGCCTTCGCCATGCCGCAGAGCGCGGTGATTGTGCCGCTCGTCTCCTTTGCCTCCCTCACCGGCTACTACGCATATTTCACGCACTCGTGGCTCATTCTCCCCCATTGGGGCTTCCTTGCGCTGTTTACGGCGCTTTTGTCCTCCCTCGCGATGCTTGCTTCCGAGAGCAAAACATGATCAAAACGGGGCGTATCGGCTTGATGCGTTCCGTTTTGTCATTTGTGATAAAAATAACATTGTCAATTGAGCATCCATGACACAATTCATTAAGTTTCAATAAATATTTAAATATTTGCTAAAGATTTGTGCTTTTTTTGACGATATTAATTGCAATATGAAAAATAATGCATTATAATAGGTATACCAATATCCGTTTGTTCTGTAATCATTTTCCATTATACTGCAAGGAGGGCATACTATGGGCCGTAAGCTTAATGCAAAAGTCGCTGCCAACGCAAACCGTAAGAAAATCGGTATTCAGGTGAAAGTGTTAGGGATACTGCTGCCGATAGTTGCAGTCGCCATCATCGCCATTTTGATAGTTGTTCAATTGGCGACCTCACAGATTCTCAAGAAGGAAAACGAAAACCTTCTCGCTTCGAGCGCCGAAAAGGTTGCCAATGAAGTCGACGCCTGGAGCAGCGCCATTCTCGCGAGCCTCGAAACAGAGGCACAGACCATCGAATACAACGACAAGTGGTCGAAGAAGGATCAGAAGGCGTACCAGGCCGCCTTGACGGATCCGGACAGCGCTATTTACAGCGGCATGTACGTTGCTCTCTCGAACGGAGATTTCATCGACCCGAGCGACTGGGTCCCCGATGCCGGCTATGACCCGACGGCTCAAGGCTGGTATCAGCAAAGCGTGCAGAACGATGTCTTCGCCTTCGGCGACCCCTACGTAGACGAGGATACCGGCAACATGATAGTCACGGCCGGGCGCGCGCTCAAGGCAAAGGACGGCTCCCTGCGCGGCGTCGCGGCAGGCGACGTTGACCTCAGCTCCACCTCCGAGGTAGTCGCAGCAGTTCGTCTGGAAAAGACCGGCGGAGCTTACCTCGTCGACTCCGTGACAGGCATCGTAATAGGCGCCGGAGACAGCAGCGTCACCGGAAACACGCTCGACCAGCTGCCCGCAGATTCCGTATACGGCCAGGCAGCGCAGTGGATAAGCAGTGGAAGCATGGGCAGCCGTCATGGTAAGGCAAGCGGCAAAACGATGTACTTCTATCTCCAGCAGGTACCGAACAGCAATTGGGTAACGGTCTGCTATGTCCCCGAGGCGGAGATAATGGCGAGCGCCAACGCCCTCACCCGCACGCTTATCATCATCGCCGTCGTTGCCATAATCATCCTCGGCGCGGTTATCCTCATTCTCATGCGCAGGATTATAATAAACCCTGTCAAGAAGCTTGATGCCGCTGCCCAGCGCATTGCGGACGGCGATCTGAATACAAAGGTGGATTATCATTCCAACGACGAGTTCGGCGCGCTCGCAGACAACTTCGGCAAAACGGCTAACCGCCTGCATTCTTATGTTGACTACATAAACGAGATCTCCGATGTTCTCAAGGAGGTCGCCCACGGCAACCTGAACTTCAGGCTCAGCTATGATTATGCCGGAGAGTTTGCCAAGATCAAGACTGCGCTTCAAAACATCTCTGAGTCCCTCAACGACACTATATCCCAGATAGACAATTCCTCCCAGCGCGTTTCCGAGGGCGCAGGCAGCCTTTCGAGCGGCGCGCAGACTATGGCGCAGGGCGCAACGGAGCAGGCCGCTTCCGTCGTCCAGCTTTCCGAGACGATCAACGATCTTTCCGAACGCGTAAACAAAAACGCGACGGACGCGAAGAACATCAACAAGCAGGTCAATACCACAGCGGAGCAGGTCGAGCAGAGCAACGAGCGCATGCAGGAGCTTATCCGTTCGATGGATGACATAAACAACAAGTCGATGGAAATCGACAAGGTTATAAAGATAATCGAAAGCATCGCTTTCCAGACGAACATCCTCGCGCTGAACGCGGCAGTCGAGGCCGCGCGCGCCGGCACCGCCGGTAAGGGCTTCGCCGTCGTTGCGGACGAGGTTCGTAACCTCGCGATGAAGTCTCAGGACGCGGCAAAGAGCACGGCAAATCTCATAAAGGCTTCCGTCGACGCCGTACAGCACGGCAGCGAGATAGCCGACGAAACGGCAACGAGCCTCGTTTCCGCGGCGGAAGATATCGAAAAGATTACGAACGCCGTGAACGACATGGCCGAGGCCTCCGAGCTTCAGGCAGAGTCTATAGCGCAGGTCAGCGAGGGCATCAGCCAGATTGCGGACGTTGTTCAGAACAACTCCGCGACGAGCCAGGAGACTGCGGCGGCCAGTGAAGACCTCTCCAAGCAGTCCAAACTGCTCAAGAGTCTCGTTGAAAAGTTCACACTCAAAGAGTGATTTATATTCTGAATATATCGATGACGCGGTTGGTGTAAAAAAACACCAGCCGCGTCATCTTTTTTTGAAAAGTTCACAATTATTTCATTCGTTTTTGTATTGCGATTACTGGAGATTTATTATATAATTAAAAATGGTACATTGGAGTAACTGCGGCTTGGAAAGAAGGTGAGCGGGTTTTGGAAAGTGTAATTGATTTCATTACGAACTATGTAAGAATGATAAAAATTACAGATATCCTTGATATGCTCCTTGTCGCGTTTGTCGTATATAAGCTTATCACGTTCATGTCAAAAAGCGCTTCGGCAAGAGTTATCCGAGGTGTTATTGTCCTGCTTGCGGCCATGTGGCTTTCTTCGATATTCCAGCTCAACGTTGTTAATTACCTTTTGGGCAACGCAATGGAGTTCGGAGTGCTGGTCCTTGTTATACTCTTCCAGCCGGAGCTGCGCCGTTTTCTTGAGAGAGTCGGAAGCAGCGAATTTATGAATATCTTCGGTCACGCGGGTGGCCCGCGAGAAATGGAGACCGCTATCAACCAAACGATCTCCGCATGCGTAGACCTTTCACGAACAAAAACCGGCGCGCTTATTATTTTTGAGCGCAGAGTTAAGCTTGATGATACGATTAAAACCGGAACGCTCATAAACGCGGATATGCAGGCTGAGCTTATTAAAAACATTTTTTATCCGAAGACCCCGCTGCATGACGGCGCGGTTATCGTAAGAAACGGAAAAATTGCCGCAGCGGGCTGCATTCTTCCAAATTCCTCTAACCCCAATATCAGCAAGGAACTGGGGACGAGACACCGTGCCGGCATTGGCATGAGCGAGGTTTCGGACGCTATCGTTATAATCTTATCTGAAGAAACCGGCTCGATTTCCATCGCGATTGACGGAATGCTCAAGCGCCATCTCGCACCTGACACCTTTGAAAAAATCCTCAAAAACGAGCTCATGCCCGATACCGCCGAAAGCACAGGGAAAATGAGCAGCATAAAGAGTTTCAGACAAAAGGTCAGAGGTAAAATTTATGACAAGGAAAACGATAAATAAAATCACCTCAAGCAAGACTTTTCTCATAATTGTTTCCTGCGTTGTATCCATCGGCCTCTGGCTGTATGTGGTGAACGTAGAAAACACAGATATCGACATTAAGTTTTCCGACCTCGCGGTCCAGTATATCGGGCAGGACGATATTCTTGCCGACCGTCAGCTTATCGTAAAGAATAACGACAGCCAGAGTGTCAGCCTTACGCTTTACGGCAAGAGAAGCGTTCTTTCCGCGATAAACAAAAACGATATAATCGTAAGCGTCGACCTTACGGACGTTAAGTCCACCGGCACCATAGAACGTATCTACAACGTAAGCTTTGCGCCGGGAATAAACGCCTCCGATATCTATATACTTGAGAAATATCCTACCTACGTTACCGTCGAGGTTGACAGATTGAGCAGCAAAACCGTGGAGATCAAGAGTGAGAGCGATATCACGGTTGCCGACGGTTACATGGCGGAGCCGCTTGAGTTTAGCCCGTCGGAGATAGTTGTCAGCGGGCCGGAAGAGGTAATATCCAAGGTTTCCTCCGCACTTGTGAAGATTGAACGAGAAAACCTTTCAAAAACCGTTACGAACGCTGCGGACTTTACGCTTATAGACGAGGATGGAAAAACCGTTCGCTCCGATGAAATAACGACGGATGTGGATAAAATTAACGTGACGGTTCCTATCGTAATGTGCAAGGAGGTTGTCCTCACGGCGGACATTATCGAGGGCGGCGGCGCTAAGAAGGAAAACGCCGTAGTCACTATTTCTCCCGCGACGGTCACGCTTTCGGGTCCGGCTGAGATCCTTTCGTCCCTCAACCAAATCCCGCTTGGCACCATCGATCTTTCACAGTTCGTATCCTCCGCCTCGGAAACCTTCACCATACCGATATCGAATGAGTTGAATAACCTCTCCGGCGTCACGGAGGCGACGGTGTCGATATCGCTAAAAAATCTTGAAACCAAACGCGTTATATCCTCTAACATAGAGTTTACAAACGTTTCCGAGGGCTATACGGCCACGCCCGTGACGCAGTACCTTGAGGTAACTGTCAGAGGCGCGGATGAGATAATAAAGCTTATCGATTCTTACAATATCCGCATTGTGGGCGACCTCTCCGACCTTGACCAGGCAGTCGGGCGCTATGCGGTTCCGGCGAAGGTTTATATAAACGGCTACAGTGACGTTGGCGTTGTCGGCGATTACAAGGTGGTCGTTTCGCTGGAGGAAGAGGGAGGACAATAGGTGATAACGAATTGACACAGACGGCAATAGTCAGCAAAATACTTCCGGACGGGTACGCTCAGGTTGATGTTGAGCGTATATCGGCCTGCGGGAAAAGCTGCGCCTCCTGCGGCGCGGGCTGCGCTTCAAAGCAGATAATCTCCGTCAAAGCGCAGAATACCGTTTCCGCCCGAATTGGAGACAGGGTTTACATCGAAAGCTCCACGAAGGGTATAATGGGTGCGGCGTTCCTTGTTTATATCGTCCCGATAACGCTGTTCTTCATCTTCTATGTAGCGGCATCCATGCTGTTTTCTTCGGAAACGGCAGCTATAATCGTGAGCCTGGTAGCCTTCTTCATAGGCGCTGCAGGCGTATATGTTTATAACCGCTACGTCCGAAGAGATAAGGATATAGAGCATAAGATTATCGGACTTTTGGATGACTCATGTTTGGATATGTAAGGCCGCTCAAATCCGAGCTGAAGGTCAGGGAGTATGAGCAGTTCAAGGCCGCGTACTGCGGGCTGTGCATGGCTCTCCGAAAAAAATACGGCCTCGCGGCGCGCTTCGCCGTGAACTATGACCTCACATTTCTCGCCATGCTTCTATCGCGCTCCGATGCGCCGCCGAAGGCTTGCAGCGGAAGATGCATAGCATCCCCATGCAGGAGGAAAAACTATTTTTGCGGCGACGACGCCTTTGAAAAGGCCGCCGATATATCCGTTATCCTCTCGTGGTGGAAGCTGAGAGATTCCGTCAGCGACGGAAAGCACCGCTTGTTCAGCCGTGCGGCGTGTATTTTCCTGCGAAGGAAATTCAAAAAAGCCTGTGCCGCTCAGCAGGTGTTTGCAGAAAATGCGCGGCGATGTCTTTCGGAGCTTTCCGAATATGAGGCTTCGCACGGACCGTCACTCGACGCTGCGGCGGATAAATTCGCTAGCATTCTCGCTTCCGCCTCTGAGGCGGCGAACAATGAGACTGATAAGCGAATCCTTAACCAGATCCTATATCAGCTAGGAAGATATATTTATATCCTCGACGCGCTGGACGATTTTCCCCGCGATAATGCAGACGGCAGCTATAATCCGCTGAAATACCGCTTTTCAAAGAATCCCGGCGAAGAGTTGAACGAAGCGGAAAAGAAAGAAATTGACGAAACCCTCACTCTCTCGGAGGCTTTAATATCCTCCGCTTATGAGCTTATGAACAAGGGCGTATACGACGCCATCCTCTCCAATACTATATATCTCGGACTTCCGGAGGTACGCAGACTCGTTAACGAGGGCAAAGGTGAAGTCCTGCAAAAATACGGTTTCATCCATTCAAAAGCAAAATGAGGAAATGAAATGAACGATCCATACAGTGTCCTCGGCGTTTCGCCCCAGGCGAGCGACGAGGAAATCAAAAGGGCATACAGAGAGCTCGCCAGAAAGTATCATCCCGATAACTATACGAATAACCCTCTCGCGGACCTTGCCCAAGAGAAAATGAAGGAAATAAACGAAGCCTACGAGACGATAACCGCCTCCCGAGGC
>JAEEUX010000045.1 GCA_016290695.1 Oscillospiraceae bacterium | reverse complement strand
ACATGAAGGCGGCAATTCGGATAATCGCGCAGGATCTCGGCTATCTCGCCGACGGGCTGCACTATGCCGAGCTCACTGTCCACCGCCGTTACGGCGACGAGGACGGTGTCGGCGCGAAGCTGCTTTTTCAGCGCGTCGAGCTCGATCTTACCGTCCGTAGCGAGACACGCATATTCCACCTCGTAGCCCCGGCGGCGCAGCCGGTCCAGCGGCGCGGCGACTGAGGCGTGCTCGAGCGGCGTGGTGATTATGTGCTTCCCGAGGCTGCTCTGCGCCTGCGCGAGACTTTTTACGGCGAGATTGTTCGCCTCTGTTGCGCCGCTGGTGAAGATTATTTCCGAGGGCAGGACGCCCAAACACTCCGCGATGCCTTGGGTGACGAGTGCGAGCCTTTCACGCGCTGCCTGTCCCGCCGCGTGGCTCGAATTTGGGTTAGCGAAAAATTCCCCCTCGGTGTTCATATACGTTTCAAGCGCCGCCGGGTCAATGGGCGTGTTTGCGGAATAATCAAGGTAAATCATTCTGTCACCCTCATTATCGTGCCGCCGCCGATAACGGCGTCATCATCATAAAATACCGCCGCCTGTCCCGGGCTTATCGCGCGCTGCGCTTCGTCAAATTCGACGCGCGCAGAACCGTCTGCCTGCGGGTACACCGTCGCCAACTGCTCGCGGGCGCGGTAACGCAGCATTGCCTTGCAGCGAAACGGCGCGGCGGGGGCGTCGAAGGCTATCCAGTTCAGGTCCTCGACCAGCAGCGCACGGTGATAAAGCGCCTCGGCCGGGCCGAGCGTGACCGTGTTTTGCGCCATGTCCTTTTTAACGACGTAGACGCGCTCGCCCGCTGCCGCGCCGATGCCTCTGCGCTGGCCGACGGTATAGCGCAGCGCGCCGCGGTGCGTTCCGAGCTCTTTGCCGCTGAGGTCGAGGAGCCTTCCCTCTTCGATGGGGCGGCCTGTGTAGATTTCCAAAAACCGCCCGTAATCGCCGTCCGGCACGAAGCAGATGTCCTGGCTGTCGTGCTTTCGGGCATTGCAGAAGCCCCTTTCCTCCGCTATGGCGCGAACCTCCGTCTTTCGCAGAGCGCCGAGCGGGAGCATGAGCCGTTTTAGCTGCTCCTGTGTGAGCGTATAGAGGACGTAGCTCTGGTCCTTTGTTTCGTCGAGCGCCTTTTTGAGCGCGTAGCGCCCGGTTTCGGCGCAGAATTCGATGCGCGCGTAATGCCCGGTGACGACGCGGGCGAGCCCCTTTTCGTCCGCGAGGGCAAAGAGACGGTCAAACTTCATGTAACGGTTGCAGTCTATGCAGGGGTTCGGCGTCGCGCCCTCGGCGTAAACGCGGGCGAATCTGTCTATCACCTGACGGCGGAAGGCCTCGGTAAAATCCGGGACGATGTGCGGGATATCGAGCCGGAAGGCGACCTCCGCCGCGTCGTCTATGTCCGCCTGAGAGCAGCAGGGATGAGCGCGGCTGCGGCCTATGTCCTCATTTCGGAAAAGGCGCATCGTCGCGCCGAGACATTCGTAACCGGCCTGCTGGGTGAGATACGCGGCGACGGAGCTGTCCACGCCGCCGCTCATCGCGATGAGCGCGGTTTTTTCATTCGGGGCTGACATCTGCGATATACACCTTCATTTTTCCGCCGCAGACCATGCCCTCTTCGGCGGCGAGCTCGTTTGACATGTCCACTGTGACGCATTTTTCTCCGCCCGTTCCGGCAAGAAGCTGCGCCGTGAGCGTAACGGCGTTTTCGCTGCAGCCGCCGCCGATGGTTCCGACGCTGCGCCCGTCCTTGGTCACGGCCATAATCGCGCCGGATTTTACCGGCGTCGAGCCGCTTGTTTCGCAAACGGCGAGGAGCGCCTTCGGCGCGGGTTCGGAGGATAGAAAATCAAGAAGCTTCAGGTCGATGTCCTCTGTGACGAGCTGCGTTTCTTTGGAGCGGCGGTTCGTATTCTCGCGGCGGCAGGCGATAAGCTCGGCGACGATGGATATGGCGATTTCCTTCACCGTTAGCGCGTTTATGGGTACTCCTATCGGCGCGTGGATGCGTTCAAGCGCAGCCGGGTCAAAGCCCTCGCTTTCAAGCTGCTTTAACAGCATTGCAACTCTGCGCTTCGAGCCTATCATGCCGAGATAGCGCGGGAATTCTCCGCTAAGCAGCTCGCGCAGGCAGTCCGCGTCGAATTTATGCCCGCGCGTGAGGACGCAGACATAGTCGTACTGCGTGATCCGCGCTTTTTTTATCGCGGCGGGAAAATCGTCGCATATTATCGTTTTCGCGCCGGGAAAGCGCTCGGCGCAGGCAAATTCCGGGCGCTCGTCCGCCGCCGTCACGGCAAAGCCGAGCTCTGCAGCATAGCTGCACAGGGCCTGACTGATATGCCCGCAGCCGAGCAGAATAAGGCGCTCCGGCGGGCGGAAATTGCGAACATATTCCGTCCCCTCGGCCGTGAAACGCAGGGAAGCGGGAAGCCCTGACGAGGCAAAGGCATATATTCCCCTGAATTCGGAAGCGTTCATGCGCGCTCAGCCTGCCCTTCCTGCGCGTCCGGCAGCGTAACCGTCATTACCTCGCCGGGCGCGACGCTGCCGCCCTTGAGAACCTCGGCAAAAACGCCCTCGTGCGGCATGATGCACTTGCCGACGCGGTGATATATCGCGCAGTGCGTGTGACATTCCTTGCCTATCTGCGTGAGGCGAAGGCGGGTGTTCGGTGTCTCGAAAACCGTGCCGATGGGGAGGTTTTTGAAGTCTATCCCCGAAACGAGGAGGTTTTCGCCGAAGTCGCCGTCCTTGACGAGCCCGCCGAGGCGGTTGAATTCCTCTACCTTTTCGTAGCACAGGAGGCTCACCTGTCTGTGCCACGGCCCGGCGTGCGCGTCGCCGTCTATCCCGTGGTTTTCTATGAGCTGCGCCGAGGGTACGGGGCGCTTCTCCGTTCCCTTTTTCTCGCTGACGCATACTGCTTTTATTATGCCTTGCATTCTCTCCGGCTCCTTTGCTTCTGGATGCTTTGTTAAACGCTTGCTTTATAAGCCGCGCCGATCAGATCAGCGCTTGCTTAGATTATACGCATACTAAAATACTATGTCAATGGGTTTTATTCCTCTGAGTCTTCTTTCTCCGCCGGAAACCGGCATGATCTCCCGGCGCCGCAATATCCCCCGACATGGCGGAGCTCCGGCAAATTATGTGCGGGAGTCCCGCTGTTTTAAAGGAAGCAATAGTAGATTAATGTGAAATAAACAAAAGTGAATGCTGATTTTTGTAGAAGGTTTTGGGACATGATTCTAAACAAAACATTGAAAATTTCGATAAATATGTTATGATTATATTAAGTGATATAAGTGTTTGCTGAGGAAACATACTGATTTGCGAGGTGCGATAAATATGAAAAAGAAGGCTCCGAAAACTCTGGCTTCCAATCTCCTCAAGACCATTATTTCTCTTGTTTTGATATCCATGATTGTGCTTGCCGCATTCATAGACACTATCGTGTATATAGCGACCTCGAGCAATATGAAAACCAGCAGCGAGATCGCGGCAAAGGCTTATGCCACGTCTATAGCTAACAAGCTGGATGGCTATAAGTCTGCGGTGGAGAGCATGGCGCGCGACAGCCGCATTACCGGCAGAACCTCCACGGACCAGCTTACCGCCATTGCCGATGATTTTACGGCAAACTACGGCCTCGGCCTTGTGTTTTTCGTAACGCCGGAGGGCAAGCTGTATAATTACCTCGAATTTGACGTAAGCTATCTGGAGTACATTCAGCGGGCGTTCGCGGGCGAGACGGCGATTTCCACGCTTTTGAACTTCGAGCACGGAACCTACGCCTTCATGGCCACGCCGGTGAATAACGGCACGGGCTACGGTGGCCTTACCGTTATCCAGATAGAGCCTGACCTTTTCTGCAACCTTATTTCCGATGTGGGTATCGGCACTAACGGTTTCGGCTTCATAGTTGACAAAAACGGCCAGATCATCGCTATGGAGGACCTTGAAGCCGTCAGCGCGATAACCTACTATACCGATTACGCCGAGATAAACCCCGCCTATATCAAGGGACAGGCAACGATTGATAAAATCCTTGCAAATGACAGCGGCAGCGTTTCTTCCGGCGGAAAATACTATCAGTATAACACCATTCCGGGTACTGACGGATGGAAGCTCGTTGTCAGCGCGGACAAGCATGAGCTTATGAGGAACTTCTATATTGTCCTCGGCATTTCCGCCGCTCTCTTCATTATTGCGGCAGTGCTCGGCATAATCTTCGCGCGGCGCATCGCAAAGACCATCGGTATGCCGGTGGCCGACTGCACGAAGGAGATAGCGCAGCTTTCAAAGGGCAAGATAGTCCTCCAGAGCCCCGAGAAGATAGACGCGATAAAGAATATACCGATAAAGGAGCTTAAAATACTCGGAAAGGCCATCAGCTACACTATTTACAATCTCAATACATACATCGGAGATATTACGGACGTTCTTGGCAGGATATCCGAGCGGGACCTCGACCAGGCGGTTACCCGTGATTATTATGGGGACTTCGGCGCGATTAAGGACGCTCTCAACGGCATCATCGACTCCCTGAACGAGACGATGCAGGAAATGAACTCCGCCTCCGGCCAGGTCTTTTCCGCGTCCAACCAGGTTTCCGACAGCGCACAGGCTCTCGCTCAGGGCTCCACCGAGCAGGCAGGCACGATCGAGGAGCTGCTTTCTACAGTCAACACCGTATCCGATAAGATCAAGCTTACCGCTGAAAACGCCGAGAACGCCGATAAGAAGGCGAGCGGCGCAAAGCGCGGCATAGAGCAGAGCAACGCTGAAATGAGAAACCTGATAAACGCCATGGACGAGATCTCGAAATCCTCCGAGCAGGTCGCGACCATCATCAAGATCATCGAGGATATCGCGTTCCAGACCAATATCCTCGCGCTGAACGCCGCCGTAGAGGCTGCGCGCGCAGGTTCGAGCGGCAAGAGCTTCGCCGTCGTCGCGGATGAGGTCAAGAGCCTTGCCAACAAGAGCTCCGAGGCGGCGAAGAACACCTCCGATCTTATCAAGAACACACTCGCCGCCGTAGAAAACGGCAAGGAGATCACAAGCCGCACCGCCGATATGCTCGAAAGCATAGTGGGCGAAGTTGATACAGTCGCGCAGCTCATAAACAATATCTCCGACGAATCCAACGAGCAGGCAAACGCCGTGGAACAGATAGTTTCCGGCCTCGACCAGGTCTCCGTGGTGGTCCAGTCCAACACCGCCTCGGCGGAGGAAAGCGCCGCTGTCAGCCGCGAACTGGCCGACCAGTCCAAGCGCATGCAGGAGCTCGTTTCCTCGTTCAAACTCAGAGACTGACGCTGCGGACGGCAGGAAAGAGAATATATATATATTAACGGCGCAGAGCGTATCGCTCTGCGCCGTGTCTTTTTGCCTTATTCCGGCAGAATCGGTATCAGTACACGCCGTACTCCTTCACGGTCTCGAACATTGCCTCCACGTTTTCGCGTTTAACGTGGCTCAGACCGGAGCTCGTCATGAAGATGAAGCCGCCGCCGGGGGCACAGACGTCAAGAAGCTTTTTCGCCTCGTTGCGCACCTGCTCGGGCGTACCGAACTGCAGCAGGTTCGTGCTGAAGCTTCCGGCGATACAGGCGACGTCCTTCAGCTTGGATTTGGCGAGCTCCATGTTCACCTCCTCAAAGTGGTAGAACACCTTGCCGGGCGTGACCTCGGTGAGGCAGTCAAGGCGCGTATTGTATTTGCCCTCGCAGAAGATGTAGGGAACCATATCCGCCTTGATGATCTCCTCGATGATCATTTGAAGGTGCCGCCAGTAATATTTGCGGTAGTGCTCGTCGCTCATGAAGCCGTCCATGCCCTTGTGCAGTGCCATGAAAACGTGTTTGCCCTTAGCGCCGGGGGCCTTGCCCTGCGTGCGGATCATTTCGAGCATCGGGCCGATGGACTCCTCTATGTAGCGCTCGACCTCCTCAGTGTGCATATATAAATCCTGCAGCGAGAGAATCGTGCCGCGCAGCCCGTCGGAGTAACTGTCAAAGGGAACGGCTGCCATGCCGCCGTCGAATAGCGGGTAGCCCATGTCGATAACCTTTTCGTTCAGCTTTTCAAGGTTTTTGCGGTATTCCTGATTTAGCTCGTTCAGCTTCCAAAGGTCCTCGAGCATGGCCTTGAATTCGGGCGTGGAGACCTGTGCCGCCAGCATTCGGGCGCTGAAACGGCTTCCGCCGAAGAGCTTTGTGAAGGGTTCAAGCAGGCCGGAATTGCGGAAGGTTTCCTTACGCAGCGCCCAGCCCGTGCGGTCTGTGAAGAATTCGTCAAATTCGTCGTCAAGAAGACTGGGGAACTCGATGAACTGCTGGATGGAGTTATCGTCGATAATCTTTCCCGGCATGCCCGCCCAGCGCATGTTCTTCGGACGTTCAAGCTCCAGCATTGGACCCTCACCGGCAAAGTTGAAGCCCACCCCTGCTACGCTGTCCGGGTCAAAATCCTGCAAATACTTCACGATGCTGTTGGTCATCTTCTCCAGCGTGCTGTCATAAATGACCTCCGCCACTGTGTACCCTGCGTTCAGCATGGAGAACAGCGCGACGGCGGGCATGATCGGCACTCTGTCCGGCTCCTTCAGGGCAATCGCGTCCTTGACCCTGCGGACCTTTTCGTCATAACGTTTTTGAGCCTCTGGTGTCATGCGTTTTTCCTCCTCTTATACGCCTCAGCGCGTTGCAAAATCTTTATGTAATATTAACACAATTTTAGCAAAAACGCAATTAAATTTTGTGCAATTCAGAGGGAACGGAAAATATAAAAGAAAAGTATGGCACTAAAGACTCAAAAATTTACATTATTGTGTAAGGATGACGCTCAGGGATGCGGGGGCGCAGCAAGCATTTTCGTAAACTCGGCCATGACAGCGGGAATGTCTATACCCTGTGGGCAAACAGAGGTACAGGCGCCGCAGCCGACGCAACGCTTGGGGGCCATTACCTCGCCCTCCTCGTCGGGATTATAAAAGGCCATGAAATCGCCGTTCTTCACGCCGTTGTAGGCGGCGATGATTTTCGGAATTTCGAGCTCCATCGGGCAGCCTTCGATGCAGTAGCGGCAGCCGGTACAGGGGACAATGTCCAGCATGGAATCCGCCACCTTCGTCATAAGCTCCGCTTCCTCCTTGCTCAGCGCTTCGGGTGCGGCGAAGGTTTCGACGTTTTCCTTTATCTGCTCAAGCGTGGTCATGCCCGAAAGCACCACGGCGACCTCCGGGAGGCTCTGGAGCCAGCGAAGCGCCCAGCGTGTGGCGGAATCATCGGGACGCAGAGCACGAAGCCGGGCCATCTGTTCGTCGGGAAGCCGGGCGAGCCTGCCGCCTCTGATGCCCTCCATGACGACGACCTTCACGCCGTGCTTTGCTATCGCTTCATACTTGCCTTTTGCGTCCTGCAGGGTCCAGTCGAGATAGTTGAGCTGGATTTGTACAAAGTCGAATGTGCCCTCATGCTTTGTGAGAAATTCGTCGATGGTGGAGGCTGAGGATGCATGGGAGCTAAAGCCCAGGTGACGGATTTTCCCGAGAGCCTTCTGCTTTTTTACGAATTCGACGACCTGCAGTTCCTCGTCGTTATAGATTTCGAGAGACTTCTCGCTGACATTATGCAGGAGATAAAAGTCGAAATAATCCACCTGGCACTTCTTGAGCTGTTCCTCGAAGATGCCGCCCACGGTATTATCCGGCCATCCGGCGAGACCGCTTGTGAAATGAACCACGCCACCGCCCTTTTTTACCATCATGTGGCCCGGGAATTTGCTGGCAAGCAGGAAGCTGTCGCGCGGATATTTTTTCAGCGCCTCGCCGATGAAGCGCTCGGACTCGCCGCCATGGTAACGATAGGCTGTGTCGTAATAGTTTATTCCATGGCTCATGGCGTAGTCGATTATCTCCTGCGCCTTGTCCTTCACTATCTGGTTGTCGTGACCCTCGACGGTCGGGAGCCGCATGTTGCCCATGCCCAGGGCTGAGACCTTTTGACCCGCGATTTCTTTGTAATACATTTGTTGCCCTCCCTGAAATAAATACTTATATACTTGATTTTATCGGTATACTACGGCGCTGTCAATAAGCGATTGCCAATTTTTGCTGTGCTCGATTTGGCAAAAGTACGTCTGGCGCGTCGAAAAGCTGGAAAACGACGCGGCTGGAGCAAATCATGGCTTTGAGGGAAAAACTCAGCCCTGTGCCGGAATATTGCGGTGCATGTCCGGCAAAATTCATCAAATTGCCTAAAAATCTCAGACAATACATCGAACATTGCCTGAGATTTTGTACAATCCGACGAAAATCTTCCCGCCGTATTCTTTGCATAGGAATTATGCGGTATTATCTTAACAAATATGTTATAATAATGGTGAAGCGGTTATTATATGCGCGTCTCGCCGCCTTTGCGGCGAGACGCTTGAATTTAGGCCGTGCCGTCTCTGACGGCGCATGACTGCATTATAACAAGAATATTAATCATGTTATAATAATTTTGCAAATCGTGACTGCCTAATCCTGTAACGCAGGCAGCAACAAAACTACAGCAACAACCGAGCAAAGGGAAAGGATGATAACATTGGGTTCCAAATATTCGCACGTTTTTTCGCCTATTCGGATACGCGGGGTGGACTTTAAAAACCGCATTGAGCTTGCTCCGCCCTCCCTGAACCTGTGCAGCCCCGACCATTTGGTCACCGACGCTTTTGTCGACCTGAACCGCTCCATCGCCTGCGGCGGCGCGGCTATCCTCACCGTCGGCAACGTGATGATCGACATTGAGGACTGCAAAAACGAGGAGCTTCAGCTTGATCTCAGCAGCGACGACTGCATCCTCCCGCTGAGTAAATTCGCCCTCATGTGCGAGGGCTTCGGCGCGCACGCCTCTCTCGAAATAAACCACGGCGGCAAGGACAGCCAGTTCGCCCGCACGGGCAAGCCCGCCTTTGCGCCCTCGTCCTACTATGCTTCCTGGGAGCTGATAAGCGCCAAACAGATGGGCCGCGAGCCGCTGAAAACCATCGAAATGAGCCGCGAGAAGATACATGAGACCGTCGAAAAATTCGGTCAGGCGGCTCTTCGCGCGAAGAAGGCCGGTATGCGCATGGCGATGATCCATTGCGGCCACGGCAACCTTATCAGCCAGTTTTCAAGCCCGCTCTATAATTTCCGCACGGACGAATACGGCGGCAGCCTCGAAAACCGCACCCGCTTTACCATCGAGGTTCTCGACCGCGTGCGCGAGCTCTGCGGCGAGGATTTCGTGATTGAGGCGCGCGTTTCTGCGGACGAAATTAAGCCCGGTGGCATGGGTTACGAGGAAACGCTCAAATACATAGAGCTCATCAAAGACAAAATCGACATTCTCCACGTTTCCGCCGGCATCCACGGCGAGTTTGAGTATATGCGCTACTGGTGGCAGAATTATATGATGGACCGCGAGTTCAACGTCCATTTCGCCGCCTCCATAAAGAAGGAATTCCCCGACCTGCTCATCAATACCGTCGGCTCCATCATGAGCATAGACAGAGCCGAATACATAATCGCAAACGGCATGGCGGACTTCGTTTCCATGTGCCGCCCGCTGCTGGCGGACCCCGAAATGCCGCGCAAGTACGCCGAGGGCAGGGAGGACGACCATCGCCCCTGCCTGCGCTGCCAGTATTGCGCACGTCCGGAGCACAGGAGCATAAGCTGCGCGGTCAACCCATTCCTCGGGCGTGAGCGCGAGTTCCCGCTTGGCAGGCTTCCGAAGGCTGAGGAAAAGAAACGTGTCGCCGTCATTGGCGGCGGCCCTGGCGGAATTACTGCGGCGCAGCTCCTTTGCCAGAAGGGACATGACGTTACGCTCTACGAAAAGTCCGATAAGCTCGGCGGCACGCTTAATTACGCCGTCCTGCCGCCCTTTAAGAAGGATTTGGCCGACTACCTCAAATACCTTGTGCATCAGGCGAACAAGTGCGGCGCGAAGATTCTGCTCAACACCGAGGCGACGCGCGAAGTCCTCGAAAAAGAAAAGTACGACGCCGTTATCGTGGCTATCGGCGCGGAGCCGAAGTTCCCGTCCGTTCCGGGCATCGACAGGCCGAACGTCTGCTGGGCGCCGGAGGTGGACGCGGGGGAGAAGCCCTGCGGCCAGAAGGTCGTTATCATCGGCGCGGGCTCCGTCGGCCTCGAAGCGGCGATAGACCTCAAGCGCGAGGGCAAGGACGTTACCGTGATAGAGTATGAGGACGGCTACAGAAGTCTTGAAGAATCTCAGCGCAGCGTTGCGGCGGAATTTAAAAACCTCATCGCCGAGCTGAAAATCGACGTTCGCCTCGCGCACAAGCTTGAGGAAATAGGCGAGAATTTCGTCCTTTGTGAAAACCGCAAGACCGGCGAAAAAATACGCCTCGACGCGGATACCGTCCTCGTTGCCGTCGGCGTTAAATCGCGCTGGGCGGAGGCGGACGAGCTTCGCCGCGCCTGCCCGGAAACGAACGCCTTCCTCGTGGGCGATTGCCTCTATGTGGGGCAGAACGTCGCCGCGGCGACCTCCGGCGCGCTGTCCGCAGTCGCGTATCTGTAAGACGCGGGGGTTTGCTCCCCTTGCCGGGGAATTGTCGGCGGAGCTGACTGAGGGGTAGTAGATTTGCGGAACGCTGAGGACAGCGTTCCCTACCGAACAAGCAGCAACCATACTGCATTGCACAAAATTTGCCTGCCTCGCCGGGGGTAAGCTCCACGGCCCACACGGCGGCGCAGGCATGTGGGTGCGGAAAAACCATATTGCTTTTGGCAGAATTGGAGCGATTGCACGGAAAGCAAGCCCTGCAAAACAACAAAAAGGCTGCGGCGATAAATTCGTCGCAGCCTTTTCCATATAAAGCGCGGTTATTCCTTTGCCGGGAGGCGTTTGCCTTCGCCGAAATAATCTCTTATCATCTTTACCGCTACGGGAGACAGGAGCGCCACGCCGATAAGGTTCGGGATGACCATGAGGCCGTTGAAGGTGTCGGCAATGTCCCAAAGAAGGCCGAGGTCGAGCGTCGCGCCGATTATGGCGACGAGCGCGTAAACTATCATGAAGGGCTTGATAATCTTCGAGCCGAAAAGGAACTCAATGCAGCGGGTTCCGTAGAGACCCCAGCCGAGAATAGTGGAGAAGGCGAAGGAGCACATGGCTATCGCCGTGATTATCGAGATCCAGCCGCCGTAGGTGGAGGTGAAGCCGCTGATGGTGAGGGACGCTCCTGCAGCCTCGCCGTATACCACGTTTACGCCGCTGCAAAGGATGACGAGCGCGGTGAGCGTGCAGATGATGATGGTGTCGGCAAAGACCTCGAATATGCCGAAAAGACCCTGCTGGACCGGGCTGTCGGAGTTCGAGGAGGCGTGGGCTATCGAAGCGGTACCGAGACCGGCTTCGTTCGAGAAAATGCCGCGGGAAACGCCCTTTTTCATGGAAAGGAACATCGAGCCGACGACGCCGCCGGTGACGGCGCTGGGCTTGAACGCGCCTTCAAAAATCATGCCCAAAACGCCGGGAACGTGCTTGATGTTCACTATCACGACGCCGAGACCGAGAATGACGTAAAGCAGCGCCATGAAGGGCACGAGCTTTTCCGTGACGCGCCCGAGGCGGCGGATTCCGCCGAGAAGGACGAGCGCGACGAGAACGGCGATGCAGATACCGATTATGAGGTTGACTGTCGGGATGCCGCCGTCCGGCACAACGCCGAAATTGAAGAGCGCGGAGTTGATAGAAGTGATAATCGCGTTGACCTGCGTGGCGTTGCCTGTTCCGAAAACGGTGAGGACGCCGAGCGCCGCGTAAATGCAGGCAAGGGGCATCCACTTCTTGCCGAGACCGTTCTTGATGGAATACATCGGGCCGCCGACCCAGTCACCGTGTTTGTTGCGCTCGCGGTAACGCAGAGCGAGCGTGACCTCGACGAACTTCGTGCACATGCCGAGCAGGGCGGAAATCCACATCCAGAACACCGCGCCGGGGCCGCCAATCGCGATAGCTCCCGCGACGCCCGCGATGTTGCCGGTTCCGACAGTCGCGGCCAGGGCCGTACAGACGGCCTGGAAGGGCGTGACGGAGCCATGCTGTTCCTCGCCCTTTTTGAAGAGCTTGCCTATAGTTTCGCGCAGGGATGCGCCGAGCTTGCGAATCTGGATGCCGCGCAGCCTGATAGTGAGAAACAGGCCGACGCCCATGATAAGGATCATGGCGGGGACGCCCCAGACGAAGCCGTTTACCGATGAGTTTATCTTGGCAACGGCCTCCAAAAACTTGTCCATAATAACAATACCTCCGTTTTTTAGCATCCCGGAGAGCATAAAAAAGCTCCCGCCGAAATGCCTGATAAGCATAAGGGCGAAAGCCGAAACTTCGCGGTACCACCTTACTTCACCCGCTCCTTGCGAAACGGGCCTCCGTGGGTATTCAGCCAAGCGCTGCCGGGCTGACCCTGCGCTGTAACGGGCGCGCCCGGCGCTTCATACTCGGAGAAAACCTTTCCGAAGCGCTGCTCGGGAATGGCCGCCTGCTCCCTCCCGACCGCCTTTACACCATCCGGCGGCTCTCTGCGCGGGCATAGAACGGGCTATTTTCCTTCATCGCATTCGTTATAAAAACTATATGTACTATACAATAAAAAAACCGATAAGTAAAGACCTGTTTTGTATTTTAAAGGGAAAAAGAACTAAGGCAACACCGCATAATTCCCGGCACATATCTTACTTGCAGAATATTCCGTCATATCGTCCAAAAATACTCGGCAATACACAAAGTATTACCTGCGTTTTTTGAACAATCTGACGAAAATTCTGA
>JAEEUX010000044.1 GCA_016290695.1 Oscillospiraceae bacterium | reverse complement strand
AACGGAAATTACCGTAAAGATCGCGCACACAAGGAGCGTAACCTGCATAGCCATCGAGGATGTGGCTCGCAGGGAATTTTTATCCTTTCTCCCCCAAAACTGCGACGACAGCACGACCGCGCCGGAGCCGAGGCCCATGCAGATAAACTGAAAAACGGAATAGAAGGCGTTGCTGAACGAAGCGCCCGCTATCGAGCTTTCGCCGAAGCCGCCTATCATGATGTTATCGAGAAAGTTTATGCCCATCGTTATCATCTGCTGGAGGATAACGGGCAGCATCAGCTTCCCCATAGTTCTGTAAAAAGACGGGTTTTTTAGCTCAAAATGCTGTAATATCATTGGTTTCCTTTCGTTTGCGCGCTCAGGCGGGGCGCAGATATTTTTCCCGCCGCGTGCCGTGGTAAAGCCCCTCGGTGAAGGAATCCTTTTCCTCGTAGCCGAGAGCGGTATAGTAGGCTTCAAGGCGGGTATTATTCCTGTCGCTGTCAAGCCGCATGAGGTCGATGCCGCGTTCAAGAGCCTCTCTCTCGGCAAATTTCAGAAGCGCCGTGCCGATCCCCCGCCCGTTTTCGGCGGAGGTAAGGTGGTGGACGTATATCGCGCGAAGGCCGTCCGGCCAGCGCGGGTCGGTTTCGTAAAGCGCTTCGAGGCCGACGAGCGCACCCGCGTCGTAAGCAAGATAGAAGCAGCTTATATTTTTCTCAAAATATGCCCTGTCGTATACCTCAAGATATTTTGTTTCGTTCCACTGGTGGATGCCGTTATTATCCATCCAGTCTATGCGTTTTTGGATAAGCGCGGTTATCGCGGGTATGTCCTCCCGCACCGCCTGCCTGAATTCAAGCTTCATCTGATACTCCTTAAAGGTTTTCGCTGTTTTTCTGCCAGCGCCATGAATCGCGGCACATATCGTCTATCGTTTTCTCCGCGCGCCAGCCGAGAACACGCTCAGCCTTGCCCGCGTCCGCGTAATACTCCGCGAGGTCGCCGGGGCGGCGAGGAGCATATTCAAGCGGCAGGCTCAGTCCGTTCACGCGCTCGAAGGCGCGAACGAGCTCAAGGACGCTGACGCCGCGCCCCGTGCCGAGGTTGAAGGCCTCCGCGCCGGTATGCCCGCGCGAATAGTCAAGGGCCGCCAAATGCCCTGCGGCAAGGTCGCAAACATGAATATAGTCGCGCACTCCCGTTCCGTCGCGCGTGGGGTAATCGCTGCCGAAAACGCGCAGAATGTCGCGTTTCCCTGCGGCGAGCTGGGTGATATAAGGCATGAGATTATCCGGCACGCCGTTCGGTTTTTCGCCGATGAGACCGCTTTCATGCGCTCCGATGGGGTTAAAATACCGCAAAATCACCGCGCTGAAGGCGCTGTCCGCCACAGCCGCGTCGAAAAGTATCCGTTCGGAAACGAGCTTCGTCCAGCCATAGGGGCTCGCGCAGCTTCCCGTGGGCATAGCCTCCGTGTAGGGGATGGGATTATTACAGCCGTACACCGTCGCCGACGAGCTGAACACGAAGCGCCCGCATCCGTGCTTTTTCATCGTTTCAAGGAGTGTTATCGTCGTCCCGACGTTGTTTTTATAGTACCCCACCGGGTCCTTCACGGAATTGGCAACGGATTTGAAGCCCGCGAAATGAAGCACCGCCGATATCTCGTTTTCCTCGAAAACGCGGTCAAGAGCCGCGGCGTCGAGAACGTTTATATTGTAAAAGCGCGGGCTCCTGCCCGTGATGGTTTTTATCCTGTCGATAACGCCCGCTTCGCTGTTAGTCAGGTCGTCCGCTATGACGGTCTCGTAGCCCGCCTCGAGCAGCGCGACGGCAGTATGCGAGCCGATATACCCGGCGCCCCCGGTCAAAAGGACTGTTTCCATTTTTGTCCTCCGCTAAACATTGTAGAATAATAATATACCATAGCATCCAGCAGGTCAAGATTAATAGTTTTTCGTCGCAGAACCGGCTTTAGAAGGCGGCAATTCCGCCTGTTTTCAATATTTTGAAAAAATATTTTATAAAATACACATATTTGTGTTGAAAATTTTATGCAGGTATAGTATATTGTGTATATTAGTATTATTAATACGGAGGTATTTGCAAAATGTTTTTCACCAAATACAACCCCATGACCACGGAAGAGGTCAACAAAAAAGTCGATTCCAAGCGCAAGGCTGACGGCGCATCCTGCCCCTGCCTTGCCGGAAAATCCTTCTCCGCAAAGCTTGAGGGCAAGTTTGCCCCGCAGCAGCTCGATTACAAATTCATCGACGCGGACACCCTTGAGTTCACCGAGAACGGCACGAAGTACACCGCGCCATATACCGCGATTTCCTACGGCAAGGTCGTCATAGTCACGCACCTTGTCCCCGAAACGAGCCGCGGCTGGCACCTTATCCTCGATAAGGAAACCAAGGCCATCACCGTTTTCGAGACCTGGTTCGGCATCACAGTCCCCGTCGGAATGGACCTCATGGGCCAGCGTCCGCCCCAGGGCTACCGCGACATCCCGCGTGAAATACAGCGCGAATATTATTTCGGCTGGGCGGATTTCGGCGACAATGAGAAGCCCGCGAAGCTCCATACGAACACCAACCGCCTCGAGGGGCGCGGTCTGCACTGGGATTTCTCCACGGGCTACGAAATTCTCACCTTCTTCCCCAGCCTTTGCAGCTCCACAGTCGTCGAGCTCGGCGACGCGATGGGCGGCATAACGATGGCGGACGGCTCCGATTACGTAAGAATCGACGACGAATTCTACATCTTCACCCGCTGGGAAGTCGAGTTCGGCGGCAAGATGTGGCTTGAGGTTCTGAATTTCTTCGACAACAAGGCTGTCGGCGTAGAATTCGGCTTCAACGCGGACGATACGCTCGTTTACGCCACGCACACGGCGGAGCTTGAGATTACCGGCGACGCGGCGCACCTCGAGGGCATCTATGACTTCGGCAACAAGGAGCGCCCGATGGCCCAGATGATGAAGGACAAAGGCGGACGCTACGCATACCGTCCCATGGACATAGACCTTCCCATGAGCCACGAGGAGGCGCTTCAGCATGCGCGCGAAAGCCAGCGCATCTTTGAGGTCGACGGCCCGAACATCATGGCAAGCTCGAATAACCTCCCCTTCTCCGAATTCCTCGTCGGCAAGCAGTTCAAGGTAAAGCTTGACGGCGAAAAGCACGCCATAGCCCCCTGGGGCGGCTGCGGCAGCGGCGACGTTTACGAATACGACGTTACGACGAACCGCATGCTCCGCTGGCGTCTCAACGGCGGCGAATGGCACGAGGATAAGTACATCTGCTATGAGCCCGCGCGCGACCTTTATTTCTTCTCCCACATGCTCGGCGGCGACCCCGATTTTGCCAACGTCACCCAGGCGGTGGACTTCTCTACCGGCCTTGCCACCACCATCCGTGCCCAGATAGGCAACTGGCACAGCGAATGGGAGGTCGGCTCCGTGGCGAAATTCGGCGTCCTTGAATACGGCGACATCGTCCCGCCCTTCGCCCGCCGCCACCACTTCACGACGGAGCTTGTCGGCAAGAGCTTCTCGTGGACTTACAGCGATATGATGAGCTCCATCCACGTTTACTCCTCGCCCGAAAGCTCGAGCTGGACTATCTTCTCCGGCGACAACAGCGGCGGCGCAACGTGGTCGAGCCCCTGCTACTACATAAAGCTGCGCGATGACGCATACATCTTCGAGTGGGTCGAGGAAAACTGCAACGGAATGCAGGGTCTCGTCGTAATCAACCCGCGCATTCTCCATGACGGCGGTTTCTTCTTCGGCGTAGGGCACAACGGCCTCTCGCTCAACATCACCGGCGCATACGGACGCGAGCTCGGCTCCTTCGACATAATGAAGTATTTCGACAAAAAATCTCATTTTTAGAATTTCGGATTGGTTTTAATATGACGATTGAAACAGAAAGACTTTTCCTGCGTCCTTTCCGTGAAAGCGATGCAAATGATGTTTTTGAATATTTGGCGGAGCCTGAGGTGAACTGCTTTGCTTCCATGAAGCTTCATTCCCTTGAGGAAGCAATGAGAGAAATGAAAAAACGCATGGGTGAGACGGGTTTTTATTTCGCTGTTGTCCTTAAAGAAAATGAGAAAGTGATCGGCGAAATCGAAGCCTATCCCGAGTCTGACGAACCGCGTGACGATGACGGCTCCCCCAAGGATACCTTTAGCCCTTGCTGGATGCTGAACAAGGCTTATCAAGGGAAGGGTTACGCTTATGAGGCTGCTCATGCATTCTTTGACTATCTTTTTAAAGAAAAAGGCGCAAGGAGAATTTATGCCTATACCGAAGATTACAATGTCGCAAGCCAGCGCCTTTGCGAAAAGCTCGGCATGAGGCGGGAGGGCTTGTTTATTGAGTTTGTTTCATTCGTCGGAAAACCGGACGGAACGCCGATATACGAAAACACGTACCAATATGCTGTTTTGAAAAGAGAATGGCGCTGACATTAGTTCGTCTAAATCCGGAACGGGCACTTACCAAAATTGGTAAGTGCCCGTTCTTAACATCTGCATTGCCATTAAAATAATTTATACCGTTCGTAAACGCTTCGTCAACCAAACGGAAACGATAAAGCGCTTTCCGTTCAGCTTTTTGCCATTACCTCCGCGACGAGGGAGGCAAGCGATGAAATATTATCTGCCTGTATCGCCCTGTCCGCAGGCAGCGTGATCTCGAAATCCCGCTCCATCGCCTGGAAAAGAAGTGCCTTTTTAACCATGGCAGAGCTCGCGCCCGCGCAGCTTCGCGCCGTGTCCAAAACCTCTACGAGATGCGGCGAAACGCGCATCATGCGTGCAAGGCTCGCCTCTGTGAGCTCGCGCAGGCTTTCGCTGCTGCAAGCTTTCTCCGGAAGCATGAACTTCCCGAGGATATATCCGCGCAAATGAGGGCAGATTTCCTCAGCCTTCGGCGGCCTGCATTCGCGTATGAGCCTCGCTTCCCGCGCTGCCGCGCTCGTATAGCGCATAAGCTCCGTGCGTATCTGTTCTCTGTCCCCTGCGCTCATATCGAAACCAGCGCCTCGATGCCGAGAACTTCGGCAAGAGCCTGGAGCTCTTCGGTATAATCGCCGTAGACAAGAGCGAGATGGTTGCCGACCTGGAGCTGCTTTTTATAGCAGTCCTTCTGGTCGCGCACGCGGAAGAGGACGAGGTTATTGCAGTTGTTGGCCGTGTAGCCGTCTCCGCAGACGACGGTGCCGCGCGCAATGAGCATTTTGTCGCCGTTGGGGCTGAAACGGCAGAGCGTGACGGTCTGCCCGGCGTCCTCGTCGAAATCATAACGCATTACAGCGCCCCACTTCTGGTCGTGCGCGAAATGGCGGATGGAATACTTGCCCTTTTCGTTGGGGTTCCTGTAGCAGCGGTGAGGCACGGAATGCTCCATCATATAGAGGTTGTGCGGGTCATCCTTTATAAGACGTTCCTTAACCTCGTCAGACGGCCAGCGCGCAAGGCTCATGAAGGTTCCCTCCTTTTCCTCAAAGGGAACGGGCGTAGTGTTGCCCATATAAGGACTCTTGCCGGAAACCGCGATAAGCGCCTGCTGCGAAAGAACGCTGTTTGCGTCATATTCGCAGGAGGACGGGATGCCCTGCTCCATCATGAGGGAATGGGTAAGGCAGAAGGTGAACTTCATCTCGTTGAGGCGGCGCGTCGAGCAGACGTCCGGGCAGGGCGCGGTGAAGCCGTTGCACTCAAGAAGGTCAAGATTTTTGCGGACGGTTATGTAGGCTATGAGCGAATTTACAAGATACTCCTTGCGGATATCGGCAACCTCCGCGCCGGCAAGCAGCTCGTCTGCCATTTTTTCCGCCTCGGCAAGCTCAGTATCGGTAAGATTGGGAGTTACGCGGCCGGGAGTAGTATGGTTGCCGCCCTCCTTGGCAAGAGACATCTGGTCGAGCAGCTCGTGAGCGTTTATATAACGGAAGTGGACGCCGAGGCGGCGTGTGATAAGCTCATGATTCGTGAAGGTATCAACGCTGCTGAAGGAAACGCTGGAATTGAAGCGGTTGAGCAGCAGTATGCGCGTGTTGCGGATAACCTTTTTCGCGCGCAGAGCGGCCAGCAGCTTTGTCGCCTCAGACCAGCAAAGCGGCGCGTAAACCTCGCGCTCCGGGTCTTTTGCCACGATGGCGGCGTAATCCGTCGTCGGAGAAAAAGCACTCTCGGGGTCGATTATAACGGGCGTTGTAAAGCGCTCGGCGAATTCCACGACGATGTCGTCAAGGCCGATGTTGGTGAAGAAAAAGGCTGCGTCGGCGTCAACCATGGCTGCCTTAAGCCTCGCCCAGTTATCGAGCGTGTTTTCCCAATCGTCCGTGCGTCCCACGCGGATAGGCTCAAGAATATCCACGCCCTCGGGGGAATACTTCTTAAGCTGCGCCAAAAACGCTGTAAACAGCTCCTCGTTTGCGAATTTGTCGTAGCCGGGTTTCAATGCTTCGCCCTGTCCAAAACGGCAAGGTCCTTCGTAAAAATACTTGTGCTCCATGCCCAAAAGCACGGGACGGATCGCCAAACGGATCTCTGATGCTTTAAGAATACTCACTTTTTTGTCCTCCTGATATATATTCGGCAGTCAGATAGCTTCTGCCGTTTTATTCGTTTTTGCTCAGTTCCCTTGCCCGGGTCCGGAGCGTCGCCGCGACGTAAGATATGCCCTTTTTGCGGCTGTCGTCAAAGCTTCCGAGAAGCATTTCGTCGCGCCAGAAATAAAGCTCCGCCCCAGATGCCTCCGCCAGGGGGCGCCCATCCAGAACGTTCATCAGAAGATAGAGCAGCCCCTTGATTATATACGTGTCGCTGTCCGCGATGAATCTGAAACGCCCGTCCTCAGCCCAGGCCTTCAGCCATACGCTCGACTGGCAGCCTTTAACGGCGTAGTCCGGGCTTTTCAGATCATCAGGGGAAGACGGAAGAAGAGAAGCAAGCGCCAAAAGATAGCTGTAGCGCGCCATAGGGTCCTCAAGCTCGCGAAATTCTTTAAGGATCTGTTCCTGTTCCGCAGCTATTTCATCCATTTTTCACGCCTCCGACAGGAACTCCCGCTTTTTTAGCCGCAGCCAGCAAGCGCTCAAGCGCCGCGGCAAGAAGCTCGATCTCATTTTTCGTGTTGTAAAAAGCCGGAGACAGGCGAACCGAGGCGGAAACGCCCATTTTTTCATGCAGGAGGTTGGCGCAGTGCCGTCCCGAGCGAAGAGCAAAGCCTTCCGCGCTAAGCATCAGTGCCACGTCGTAAGCCTGCAGCGGCGGCACGGTGAAGCTGAGCGCGCCGAAACGCTGCGCCGGGGAGCCGAGTATCTGTATCCCCGGAATGCCCGAAAGCCTTTTTTCGGCGTATTTGATAAGCGAGACTTCGTACTCGGAAATACGCTCCCGTCCGAGCGCCTGAATATACTCAATAGCTGCGCCAAACCCGGCTATTCCGGCAAGATTCGGCGTCCCGGCCTCAAATTTCAGCGGAATATCCTCATAGTTTATCTCGGGCCACTGCATCGAGCTCACCATACCGCCCCCGGTATGGGGCGGAGCGAGCCGTTCGAGCCATTCTCGCTTCCCGTACAGTATTCCCGAGCCGGTAGGTCCCATGATTTTATGCGCCGAAAAGGAAAGGAAATCGCAGCCGAGGCTGCAAACGCCGGGCAAGCCGTGGCGCATCGCCTGTGCGGCATCCACGGCGACGGCCGCTCCCGCGGCGTGCGCCATTTCCGCTATCTCACGCAGAGGATTCACCGTACCGAGCACGTTTGAAACGGCGCATACGGCGAGAAGCTTCGGCTTTTTTTCCAGAAGCCTCCCCAGCTCCTCAAGATCAAGTTCCCCGTCCGCCGTTACGGGCACGAGCGCGAGCTCCGCTCCGCTGCGGCTGCACGCGGAAAGCCAGGGCAGGAGGTTTGAGTTATGCTCCATCTCCGTCGCAAGGACGAGGTCGCCCGGCTTAAGCACCGATGCCGCGAAGGCCTCCGCAAGAAAGTTTATGCTCTGCGTCGTCCCGCTTGTAAAAACCACTTCGTCAGGCGAGGCCGCGCCGATAAACTCCGCGACGAGCTGGCGAGTTTCCTCCATAGCAGCGGTAGCCTCCTCGCTCATGCAGTAAACCCCTCTATGAACATTGGCGTGCTGCCGCATGTAATAGTTTTCCATCGTCCAAATGACCGGACGCGAGGCTTGAGTCGTGGCGGCATTATCGAGGTAGACCACCGTTTTCCCGCGGCATTGCGCGTTCTCTATCATGGGGAAATCGCGTTTTCTTATCAAAGCCTGCCAATCATGCATGTGCAGCGCCTCCGTCCGTTTCTTTTCACGCAAAAAATTATTGAGGAAAGCGCCGCATATGTCAACACGACGCTTTCCTCAATATTTATACCTGTTGTTTACTTTCAGTTGAAGCCCTGCTGCCTGCACTCCTCCAGAAAAACCCGCAGGAGCGGATTGCCGTTATTCTCATTCCACGCAAGGACTATGTCCTCCGGCGGCAATTCCTTTATCTTTACGCAGGAAACGGCGCTGCCGTTGGCCATTATGTGCTTGGCGTTAGCTATGGCAAGTCCTTTATTCAGCTCGACGAGAAATATCTGCGTATCAAGGTCGGGCGCATAAACGAGCTTCGGCTCGAAGCCCGCCTCAAGCCACGTCGAGCGGATACGCTTCTCCGAGTAGATGCTTGAAGCTTCCGAGGGAAGGATAAGCGTATCATCCTTAAAATCCTTCAGGGACAGATCCTCCCGTCCGGCGCAGGGGTGTTCCTTCGGCAGCACCAATAGGGTATCAAGCGTGGTCATTCTCGTATACCGCGCCTTCGGGTTGCGTTTGACGGCAGACTCCATAAGCTCGACAAAATCGAGCCGGTTTTCCGCCAAGGCCTCATTCAGCCAGCGGTAATCCTCCCAAACGACGCGCATTTCGACATTCGGATGGTCATTTTCAAACGTGATGAGGAGCGAGCGGATGCTGTCGTCCATCATCTGGCCTTTCAGGAAGCCTATCGAAAGCGCTCCGCCAAGCTCCTTTGAAAGGACGCGGGCCTCTTCGAGCGCCTGCGAAAAAGCAAGGCGGCTGCGCTTCATATTTTCGAGAATAACGCTGCCGGAGGGCGTGAGCGAAAGGTTTTTCCCTCGCCAAAAAAGCTTCAGCTTGAGTTCTCCCTCCAACGCGATTATATTTTTGCTGACGGCGGCGGTCGTCATATACAGGCATTTTGCCGCTTTTGTGAAGCTTTTACACTCCGCCGCCGCAAGAAAACATTCTATCTGAGAGCTTGTCATCTGCTAACCTCCGGAAAGGATAAAACCATTGCGCTGCGAGGCTTTTCATAGTTTTTGCCCCATGCAGACGCCAAGCTTCATCCCGCCGCCTCAAAACAGGTTTCAAAGGTGTCGAGGTCGAGCTCGTAAAGCTCCTGATCCTGTGAGCGCAGAACCACGCGATCCGGCATAACAAGCTCCACCTGATATATTTCTCCCGCCGGGAGCTTCATATTACCTTCCCCGCTCTGATAAACGACTTCGTTGACTACTCTGACTTTTTTCATTGGTCACTTCTCCTTTTTATGAAAATGGACTTCTGTAATAAGAAAAATCGCGAATGCAAAAAAATCTGCCTCCGGCTCATAAAGCCGAGGCAGACAAACGCATTGAACTCAAAATGCAGTCTCGACTACTGAACTCGAATAGCGAGTTCTTCCCACCTGCGTATCTGACTTGCCCGAATCGGAGCGCACAGTGCCGGTCGCGTTGGTTCTTACCCATTTCCGCATTGCCTCTTGAGGCTGGCAGGAAGAATATATATTCTTTTCCGCATTATAACAAATTATTCATTCAAGTTCAAGACAAAGCGAAAACAGTTTTTTCTATAGATAATCACTATATAATACACGCAAAACATCCTTGGAAACAGTTGCGTAATATCATAATATATGGTAAAATAGCATTTATAATATAATGCACATTATACAAATTGCACAATGGCGCTTAGTACATGGCGCCGTAAAGCAAGGAGCGACCCAATGTATGGAAGGTCTTTTTTTCTCAAACACACTGCAGGAAAAGCTTAAAAAAATTAACGCCTGCTCCCTTTCTGTGCTAGAGGCTCCTGCAGGATACGGAAAAACCACAGCAATCCGCCGTTTTCTGCAGGACAGCGGCGCTTCCGTCTGCTGGTATACTGCCGTCGAGAGTATGCCGGACACCAGCTTCCGATGGTTCGTCCGGCAGCTTTCCACCATCGACGAGGACGCAGCGCGCATGCTGCAGGACATGGGTTACCTTAACCGAAGCAACGCCGACTACGCCGCACAGATAATCTCCGAAATCAAAGCAAGCGAGCCGCTCACGCTTGTTTTCGACAATTTTCAGTTTGCGCTGGCAAACTGGCAGCCGCAGGTGCTGGACAGCCTTGCAAAATGCGGTGACAAGGGTCTCCGTGCCATTTTTATCTCTCAGAACTTCGGGCGTCTTCGCGAGATTCTTTCCGCCCTCGAGGGCAGCATCTGCTACATACGAAGCCGCGACCTTCTCCTTTCGGAAAAGGACGTCGCAAGCTTCGCCCGTCAGCTCGGGATAGAGGCGACGAAGGACGATATCCGCGAAATCCATAAAAAGACCGACGGCTGGACGGCGGCAGTTTCGCTATATCTTGAAAATATGCGTGAGGGTCTTACTCAGAGCGACATATACGGGCTCGACGAACTCCTTTCGGACCTTTTCTGGCAGCGTCTCAGTGAAAACCAGCGCGAAGCAATGCTGAGGCTCTGTCTCTTTGACCGTATTTCCGGCGAAATGATGGAGTCCCTCGTTCCCGAGGAGCTTCTATCTTCGGACGAGCAGCACCAGCTCATGCGCCGAGCACCGCTCGTTTTCTATCAGGATTCCAAAAAAATATACTATCCCCACGAAATTCTCAGTTCTTTCCTCAGGAACCGGCTTGCAGAAACAGACGAAGCCTTCCGCAACGAAGCGCTGCGTTCTTCAGCGGCGGTCTATAGCCGCATCGGCATGACGAAGGAAGCCGTCAGCTGTTATTATCAGGCGCGAGATTACGAAGCCATTCTCTCATGCAAGCTTGTCTGCCTTATTACGGAGAATTTTAACGGCGCCTCCTTCACTGATATCGCGCGCAAGGTCCTGCTCGCCTGTCCGGAGGATATTCAACGACAGTACCCCTATTCGCTGCTGCGTCTTTGCTATGCGCTATACGCGGGCTGCGATTTTGCAGAATTCGACCTGCAGATGAAGCGCCTGTTTGCCATGTTTGAACAGATTGGGGACTCGCAGCTTCTCGGCGAATGGCATTTGCTGAACGCCCTATCCCATTTTCCGGATTTGGACGGCATGATGGATGAATACCGTCTCGCGGATAAGAACATGGTTTCCCCCTCACAAGTTTTCATAAGTGAGGAGCCGTTCCTCTTCGGTTGCTCCTCCATGTGGTATATGTTCTACTCCAAGCCGGGTGCGATGATGGAGACCGCCGACAAGCTCGCGGAGGTTATGAAGCTCTATAACAGTCTTACGAACGGGCACGGTGCCGGGGCCGCGGAGCTATATCGCGGCGAAGCCTATTCCGTTCAGGGCCGTTTTGAGGAATCGGACATTCAGGCGTATCAGGCGGCGTTTCTCTCCGAGCAGGCAAAAAACGCGACCGTCACCTACGGCGCCGCGCTGCTGCTCGGCATAAACTCCATATATCAGTCGGATATGATCGGCCTGCAAAAGGCGATAGATTACCTTGAAAACAAAGCTCTCAGCTATGCTTTCCTTCGCGGGAGAAACTTAGGGACCTACATGGTGGAAACTGTCCGCGGCTATCTGCTCGGCCTCATGATGGAAACCGGGCGTTCCGCGCTCTGGACGCAGGGCGAGGCAGATTCCATCAGCGACCTCACGTTTACGAACTTCATGATAAAAACCTGCCGCATAACCGACCTTCTTCTCAAAAAGGACTACAAGCGCGCCATAGCTTCGGTAGAAGCCTCGCTCCTGCTTGATCCACGCCTTATCTCGACCTCGACGCGGAACTTCATGTACTGCGGCCTCGCGCTCAGCTATATGGCGATAGGGAGGCTCATAAAAGCGGCCGAATACCTTGATAAATCTCTCACTATTGCCGGGCAGGACAAAAACTATACATTCATCGCCTGCTTCCGAAAATATTTCCAGATTCTTTTTCTAATGCCCCAGATTGCCTCAAAGCATTCAAAAACCATCCGCGAAATAAAGGCTCTCGACATCCGCTACACGCGGGCGGACGAAAGCCATATCTTCGCAATGCTCGACGAGGTTCCCGGGCTTCAGGATGAGCTTACAAAGCGCGAGCGTGAGGCAGCAGAGCTTGCCGCCAAGGGCCTTCACAACGCCGAAATAGCCGAAGTGCTCGGCATCTCCGAGAATACCGTGAAGCACCATCTTAAAATAGCGTTTCAAAAAATGAACATAGACCGGCGCAGCAAGCTCATAGAAATGCTGCGTTAAATCCAGGACTACTTTTTCCATTCTTTTTATTTTTTCTCCGAAAATAGTACTTTCGGGTGATGCGCCAGGCTACCCATCTGGTGTAGTATTATCCTGTAAAAGTTTTAAACTGCAGGAAAGGGGCTAAAGAATGGATTCTGCTCTGAAAACGGTCAGGCCGCTGCCGGGGTATCGCCTTGAGGTCACTTTTCAAAACGGCAGCATGGCAATCGTTAATATGGAACACCGCATCAAAACGTTACGTTTTTCCCGGCTTTCGTCAGAGGGCACCTTCTCGACAGCACGCGCTGAAGGGGACAAGGTCGTCTGGACCGACGGAAAAATGACGCTCGGGTTCTATTGCAGCGAACTGCTCGACGCTATGATGATGGATTAGCGTCGTGTAAGGTAATTCCCTACAATTCAG
>JAEEUX010000043.1 GCA_016290695.1 Oscillospiraceae bacterium | reverse complement strand
AATGTTCATTCTTTTGTGCGCATATGAAACTATAATATATATATTATTGGGATGGTAAACCATCCAATGGGAGATGAACGAAAATGCCAAGAAAAGCGCTCGTAGTTGAGGACGACCCCAACATTGCCGAGCTTATTCGTCTTTATCTTGAAAAGGACGGATTTGAGGTACATATTGCTCCCGATGGTAAAAAGGGAATAAGCGAGGCTCGGTCATATCAGCCGAACATAATTCTTTTGGACATAATGCTCCCGGAGGCCGATGGCTGGGAGGTTTGCCGCGAGGTAAGGGAATTTTGCGACGTGCCCATCATTTTCCTCACGGCAAAAGGAGAAACCTTCGACAAGGTGAAGGGGCTGGAAATGGGTGCGGACGACTATATTGTGAAACCCTTCGACACGAAGGAACTTATCGCGCGCGTCCACGCAGTAATGCGCCGCAAAGGTGAAACAGAGGAAAAGAGCCAAAAGCTATGCTTTGATAAACTCATTATAAACCTTGATTCCTATGAGCTTATCGTAGACGGGAAAAAGATTGAGACTCCGCCGAAGGAGATGGAGCTTCTTTATCATCTTGCCTCGTCTCCGAACCGCGTATATACGCGAAACCAGCTCCTTGACGAGGTTTGGGGCTTTGACTATTTCGGCGATTCCCGGACGGTAGACGTTCACATAAAGCGCCTCAGAGACAAGCTTGACAATATCAGTGACAAATGGACTCTGAAAACCGTTTGGGGCGTCGGATATAAATTTGAAACTATGGATTGACAGCTCGAAACATCCTTCGTCCGAAACGGGAGACGGTTTAGATGAAAAGCGTTTTTTTAAAAAAATTCCTTTTATCTGCGGCGGTGCTGCTTCTGAGCTTTTTGATTTTTGCCTTCGCGTTTTCCTCGGTTAGCTATGATATCATCCTATCCGACAGGATGGATACCATAGCGGCGACGGCCTCAGTCGTCGCAGACAGCGCCTCCGTAAAGAGCATGGACGCAAGCATAGCGGACTGGGATTTTCGCCTTACGATAACTACGATTTCTCTCGCGTCGGGGGCTCATATCGCAATATGCGATAAGGATGGGCTCGTATGCTCCTGCTCAGATAAGGATATATTCTGCCGGCATATAGGCATTACTCTCGACCCGCAGAGCTTTATGGAGAAAACGCCGTCCGGCTGCTGTGAGCTTACGGATTTATCTGGATTTTACGAAACTGAGCGTTATGTTTCCGCGGCGCCGATTTATTCGCCGTATTCGGAGGAAATAATCGGTTACGTTCTTGCCTCGGCGGATACCGTTTCGATATCCTCGGCATGGTCCGGCTTCATATATTTGTTCGTAATAATAGCCGCCGCTATACTTGCTGCCGCACTTATTATATCATGGCTCATGGCGAAGCATGAGGTGGAGCCGCTGCGAGAAATGGCTGATGCCGTAAGAGCTTTCGGACGCGGGAATATGAGCCTTCGAGTCAGGGAGGAAAAACGCTGCGATGAAATAGGCGAGCTTGAGAAGGCTTTCAACCAGATGGCCGCCTCTCTTGAAACGGCTGAGGCGCAGAGACGCGAGTTTATAGCTAACGTTTCCCATGAGCTGAAAACCCCCATGACCACCATTGCGGGTTATTCTGACGGCCTGCTGGACGGAACAATTCCGTGGGAAAACCGTGAGCGATATCTCATGCTCATATCGGATGAAACGCGCCGCCTTGCGCGCCTTGTGCGGAAGATGCTGAACGTATCGAGCCTTGACAGTAAGCCCATTCAGGCGAATTTCAACGCCCGCTGTGACCTTTGCGAGACACTCAGAGTTTCGCTGCTCAGCCTTGAAGGTCTCATTGAAGCGAAAAACCTCGCGATTGACGCGCAGATACCCGACGGGAAGATGACCGTTTGCGGCGAAGGCGACGATATCCGCCAGGTATGCTACAATATCCTTGAAAATGCGGTGAAATTTTCGCTTGAGGGTGGAGTTATCAGCGTAAAGCTTTGGAAAGAGGGCAGCAGAGCCTTTGTTCAGATAGAAAACAACGGCGCCGAAATACCCAAGGAAGAGCTTCCGTATATCTTCGACAGATTCCATAAGTCGGATAAATCCCGCAGCATTGACCGTGACGGCGTGGGTCTCGGCCTTTTCATCGTAAAGAGCATCATTAACGCTTACAGAGAGACTATAAACGTTACAAGCGAAAACGGGAAAACCGTCTTTACTTTCACAATGACAGTAGCTTAGCACTCCGGAGGCATACTATGTCAGATAACAGTAAATTTACAAGTGAAAGATATTATCTCTCGGAGGAGGCTTACACTGCTTCTGCGGTAATGCAGAAATCCAAGCCGGGTAAGCGGCATGCGCGCAGAGCAGGGAGAACGGCGACGCTGTTTATTTTGTTCGCTCTGCTTTGCATTGCGATAGCGGTCGCCTGCGCGCTTCTGATGATAAACTATAACTTTGAAATAGAATCCGGCGACGGGATAAGCCTTCACATAACAAAGCGAAACGCGCCAGCGCCGTCTGAGTCACATATAGATATTTCAGGGCTTTTTAAGCCAAGCGAGAACGAGCAGGACAATTCTGTATCCGCCGCTGAAATCGTCCCCTGGAGCGGCTCAAAGCTTGACGTAAACGAAAAGCTCCCGGAAAAGCCGGACAAACTGAGTTATCAGCAGATTTACGAAAAGTGTGCGCCGAGCATGGTTTCTATAAGCATATCGCAGGACATGATAAACTATGAGCCCGCGGGTAGCGGTATAATCATGAGCAGCGACGGGTACATCATCGCGGACGCCTACGCCATATCACATTACAGCGATATTAAGGTCCGCCTTTATTCGGGCGAAATATTCACGGCGGCGCTTGCTGCGTCAGACCCTGTAAGCGGGCTTGCGGTCATTAAAATAGACGCGACCAAGCTTGTTCCGGCAGATTTTGCTTATTCCTCCGATAAATGCGTCGGGGACAGCGTCGTTTCAATCTCTAACCCCATAGACGGCAGCTTCACGCTGAGCCCCGGTATAGTTTCCTCGGCGGAGCAGGAACTCAGCTTTTACGGCTACACGATCAGCGTATTCCAAACTAACGCATACTGCGGTAGCTATTGCAGCGCCGTGATAGACGGCTTCGGACATGTCGTCGGAATAGGAAGTCTCACATTCTCCCTTGATAAAAGGCTCAATAACCTCTATTTCGTCCTCCCGATAACGACGGTAAAATCCGTTGTAGACGATTTGCTTGAGTACGGTTATGTTACCGGACGGCCCACTCTCGGTCTTTCTCTTAGAGATATTCCTGCTGCTGCAAGCGTCTTTTACGGAATGCCCAAGGGCGTGTTTGTAAGCGAGGTATATGAAAAGTCTGACGCATTCAAAAAGGGCATACAGGCCGGAGACATAATAACATCATTCAACTCTCAGCCTGTAAGCTCCGTTTTGTCACTGAATGAGCTCAAGAACAAATGCTCGGTCGGAGATATGGTGACGTTGGAAATAATACGAAACGAAGAAGTACTTAACTTTGAAATAGTTCTCGAGGATTATTCGGTAACGTCAGACTGAACGCAATGAAGAAATGAAAAAGCCTTGCTGTGAAACGCAATTGCGTTCAGCAAGGCTTTTTACATAATCTGTTTGTTGCGTTAACGATTAGGCCGTGTTATACTACGAAATACAAAGCGAGGTAGCAGAAAATGTCTTTTGAAAACGCAAAATCACATCTGGAAAGCCTGGACCTTGGCGAGAGAGTGCATGAATACAGCGCTTCCTGTGCCACGGTTGCACTCGCGGCGAAAGCTATCGGCTGTGAGGAAAGCGAAATTGCGAAATCTCTCACTTTTCACGTAAAGGGTGAAGCTGTGTTGGTAGTCGTTTCGGGCGATGCACGCGTTGACAATGCTAAGTTCAAGGCGCAGTTCGGTGTTAAGGCATCTATGCTGAAGCCGGACGAAGTCGAGATGCTTATTGGCCACAATGTTGGCGGCGTATGTCCGTTTGGTCTTAAGGACGGCGTTCGTGTCTATCTTGACGCGTCGCTTAAACAGTTTGAAAAGGTCTATCCGGCTTGCGGAAGCTCAAATTCCGTCGCAGAGCTTAGCCTGTCTGAGCTTGAGACGGCGTCTGGTGCTTTGGGCTGGGTGGATATATCCAAGCCTCGGGAAAGAAGTTGAAACCATTGAAATTTAGAAAACTGGCGGCGTTTGCGCTTGCCGCCGTGACGCTTATGAGCGGTAATGCTTCCGCTCTAGGAACGAAAATCTATTCGAGCAGCCGTCCTATTGGTATAGGCACACGTCTGAATGAGTACATATACGATTATGCCGAGCGTCAGAACGAGCATTATATCGAATATACACCTAACGAGATAGTACAGCCCGTCGTGGTATACGGCTCAAAGCTCTGCAATTACGGGGATTTTGAGAGCATGGCGGCTCTCCTTGAAAAGCAGGGAATGAAGGTTATCGGCGGCGTAAACGGCGATTACTACGTTATGTCGAGCTATCAGCCTCTCGGCGTCGTTATCTGCGGAGGCGAGCTCCTTAGTTCGGACGGCGGTTATGCAGGAATAGGCTTCCGCGCCGACGGCAGCATAGTTCTCGGAAAACCTGAAATAAGCGCAAATGTAAGCCTCAGCGGGCGTGATTACAGACTTTACGGCATAAATAAGACCATCACACCCGATGATTTTTACCTTTACAGCTACAAATATTCATACACGACGAAGCACACGGTGCCGACGGTGGACGTAATTCTTTCCGCGCCGGAGGATTTTGCCATTACGGCGAATTGTGAGGCGGAATTTACGGTTGACAGCATTGAAATATCAAATTCTGCCATGGAGATTCCGGAAGGCAAATACGTACTATCGCTCACGCAGGACAGCACCGAATGGCGCATGGACGGTATGCGCGCGCTGTATCCGGGCGATACGGTAAAAGTAAGCGTATCCTCGTCCGAAGACTGGGCGGACGTTCAGAATGCGGTGGGATCGCTATACACCATTTTAAAAGACGGCGAAGTTCAGTACGATGCCGACGATAAGCAGTCCGCGCCGAGAACTGCGGTAGGAGAAAAGCCCGACGGCAGCGTAGTGTTCTTTACTGTGGACGGGCGGCAGACCGATTATAGTAAGGGACTAAAGATATCAGAGGTCGCGGAGCGACTTAAGGAGCTCGGCTGTGTGAACGCAAGCCTGCTCGACGGCGGCGGCTCGACCAACCTTCATGCACAGCTTATCGGAAATGACAGGGCGGAGCAGATAAACAAGCCCTCAGGCGGTAAGCAGCGCTCTGTTACGAACTACATAATGCTTGTAACGAAGCCTGAAAACACTGAGAACGCGGAGATGATCAGCATCTACCCGCATGAGCCGATTGTTCTTTCCGGCTCACAGATTAGATTTTGCATTAATGCGGCAGACCGCTTTTCCGTTAAGACGAGTGCGCCGAGCAGTTTTGTGTGGAGTGCCACGGGAGGAGGAAGCCTGGACGAAAGCGGGGTTTACACCGCTGGAAGCGCCGGAACAGATACTGTGACAGCGCAGGCGGGCGACATTTCGGACAGCTCGGATATTTACGTTATCTCAACGCCTGATACGATAAATCTTACCGACGAAAAAGGCAACGCCCTGACGAGCCTGAACGTGTATAACGGCGAGACGGTTAAGCTTTTTGCCGCAGCGACCTACAGGAAACTGAAAGTAATAAGCGATAACGCGGCATATAAATGGATGCTGGGAGACGAGACGGGCGCCATTACAGATAACGGCGAATTTACGGCCGGAGATTACCCCGGTAAAACATCGCTTACCGTTTCGGCGGGCAGCGCGTCAAAGAGCATTGACATAAACGTTCTTTCCAAGATTATCTGTTCGGAGGATTTTGAGAATTATGAGCCTCCGTTTTTAGGCTCCGATAAGCTTTCGATGGAGTCTGACCGTGAACACGTCCGATTCGGAAAAAGAAGCCTGCGTGTCGATTATTCCTGCGATACCTCATGCGAAATACCTTATGCGCTTAGCCTCGATGAGTCTGCGCGTTTCCTCTCGCTGCATATTTACGGCGACGGTTCCGGTAATAAGCTTGGCGTAAAAATGGCAAACGGCGAAGTGATCTGGCTGACCGAACTCGATTTTGAGGGGTGGCGGCAGCTAATAACGCCGGTAAGCGATAAGGCTATAGTCTCGTTTTTGTTTGAGGGCGACGGCGAGGGCTCGGTTTACGTTGACCAAATAGTTTCCTCTACATCGAAGCAGATAGATTCCGCGGCGCCGGAAATTAAGCTCAGCGAAAGCGATGGCGCAGTTAAGGCGGAGGTAAGGGACGACTGCGACGCAGTTGTTGAAAAAAAGAATATAACTCTAAAAATAGACGGCAAAGAGGCGGCCTTTGACTATTCTGCCGCAAGCGGAACGCTGAAGCTTGCACTTGACTGTGAGCCGGGGCTTCATCGCGTGAGCGTTTCGGCGAAGGATAACAGCGGCAATGCTGCGACAAAGGCGTTAATGCTGCGCATAGAACCCGCGCCTGAGGAAAGCGAGGAGAACGAGGGCGAAGCTTCGGTGGAGATTGAGCCCACAGAGGAGCCCAAAACGCCGAAAACTCCGTTTGCCGACGCTGAAAATCATTGGGCGGAGGAGTACATCGAATATATGTATAGACTCGGCGTAGTGAGCGGAATGGATACGGAAGGCGGAATTCTCTTTAAACCGGAAAATTCCGTTACCCGTGCTCAGTTTGCCGTTATGATATGCAGGCTCTTCGGTATAAGCGCTGATAAGGAAGCTGCCGAGCCGGAATTCGCCGATGCGGCAAATATCCCCGACTGGGCGGCGAAAGAGATTAATGCCGTATGCGCAGCCGGAATAATGGCCGGAATGAATGAACCAAGCGGACTGTATTTCGCTCCGTCAAAGGCTCTTACGCGAGAGCAGGCGATGACGGTAATCGGCAGAATTCTTGAATGCGGTTATGCCGAGGCCGATTTGAGCATCTATTCGGACGCCGAAAAGGTTCAGCCCTGGGCTGCGAAATATGTCAGAATGTTGGTCGGCAGGGGAGTCGTCGGAGGTTATGACGACGCTACGCTCCGCCCATCGGTAACGGTTACAAGATCGCAAATAGTTAAAATCCTGACCGAAATATTATAAAGACGATAACACCGCAAAATTCTGGCGCTTTATATATGCCGGAATTTTGCGGTGTTGCCAAAACATTTTCCTGTTATACAAATGTTTGCTGCCGTAAAGTAATGAGACTTGCGGCACATTAACGCTGTAAGGCAAAAACGCTTTACAGCGATTTCTCTCTGCAAAGCGAATTCACTTCACAGCAAAACGCCATGTAAAGACAGTTGCTTTACATGGCGTTTCATTCTTGATCGCTTATTTCTTCTTTTTCGGCATTGAGTTTGCCGTACCCTTGTTCTTTTTTGCCGCCTCAATGCGCCTTGAACGAATTATGTTATATCGAATAACGAGAATGATATACAGAATAATAAGAATAACGACACCGATGAGTGCGAATTTGACCCAGCGGTTTGAAAGGAAGTTGCTTATGAGGTATTTAAAATATGCAAAGCGCGAGCGTGAAACGGAAGTGTTTGTGACGAGGCTTATGGCGGGATAAGTTATGCCGTTGCAGGTAACAGTCATTTCTCCAACCTTCATACCTTCGTCGACAGGAGCGTAAAATGGTTCTGAGCCATCCTCCGCGGAAAAGATATGAACTTCGGATTTTATTGAAGACCTGTCAAAATCTTTTGGGAGCAGGAGACTTATTTCCTTATCCGGGCGGATGACGACACTGTCCATACCTTCGCCGAGAAGAACGGGAATTTCGCATATTAAATCGTTTTTGCTGACTATTTTAGTGGGCTGGAAGTTATCAAGCAGCCATTTAAATAGAATTTTAGTCTGAACAAAACTCTGCGTATCATAATATCCGCCTTCGACCTCTATCTGTTTGCAGCCGAGTACTACGGAGACAACGTTCATATCATCTCTTATAATGGATGACGCCAGGCAGAAGCCCGCTTCGTATGTCGAGCCGGTCTTAATGCCAGAGGCTTCACTATAATAGAAACGGGTGGAATCAGGTGATATGAGTTTATTTGAGTTCGTAATAAAACGAACGTCGGAAAGATTGGTCGCAGGTATTTCCTTGGAAATCGTGTTAACTATTTCGTCAAATTCGGGATTCTTGATTGCCTCGGCGGAGATAAGAGCGAGATCGTAAGCGGTAGTATACTGTCCCGGGCTTGTTTGACCATGAGTGTTGGTGAAGTTTGTGTTTTTGCAGCCGAGTTCCACGGCGCGCCTGTTCATCGCGGCGACAAAGGCGTCGATAGAGCCGCTGATATGCTCGGCGATGATGTTTGCGGCTTCGTTCATTGAGGCGACGAGCGTGCAGTAAAGCAGGCTTTCGAGCGTCATTTCCTCGCCGACCTTGATACAGTCGTTTCCGCCATAATCTTTGACTCTGTTTATCGCTTCCTCTGAAGCCGTAACGATATCGGACAGAGAGGCATTGCCGCTGTCAACCGCTTCGAGAGCAAGCAGCGCCGTCATTATCTTGACGAGGCTCGCGGGCTCGCGTTTTTCGTTCTCGTTAAGTGAATAATATACAGTGCCGCTGTCAGCGTCGAGCAGTACGGCGGACTCGGCGTCTATCTCAGGGCGTTCGAGAGCTGACGCAGGTAAGGCGAAAATATTAAATGATAATGCTATTGCAAGCAGCATAAAGGCAATTTTTTTCAAAGACATGGCAAACTCCTGAAATTAATGCGAAAAGCATTTCCGCGAGAAGAAGGACGGATATAATCTGAAAAACGTAAAAAACGGGAATATTTCATAATAATTGCGAAAAATACCTTGAGTTAATTTAATAAAATACTATTTACTTTCTTCGAGGATTATTTTATTATATTCATAGGTAATTTAATTATAAGCATATATATATACGGAATTCAAGGGGAAAAATGGTGTATATTTGTTACCGATTCGTTTCATTAATTAACCTTTTCCTCCCGCGCTCCGATTTTGCTTTTGAGGGTTTGCTATGAAGCTTTCGTCTGGTCAGCGGGTCGCTGTGGCTGTTACTGCGGTCCTTGCCGTCTGTGCCGTTTCATTTTGCGCTGGCTATTTCACGAAAACGGCTGTTTCCTCCGGCAAAAGCGGGAGTTACACGGTTACAGCCTCTGAAGCAAGACCTCTGCCGGCTCTGTCGTCGGAGCAGACGGAGAAAGAAGACGGGCTTTTTGTCGACATTAATCACGCAAGTGCGGACGAGCTGTCCGCCCTTAACGGGATAGGCGAAAAGCTTGCCGAACGCATTATCGAATACAGAGAAGCGAACGGCCCGTTCCGGGATTGTTATGAGCTGATGAATGTTTCCGGAATCGGGAGCGGAATATATGAGAGAATAAAAGATAATATTTATGTTACAAGATAAAAGGGAGAAGACGATATGAGAATACTGGTTGTTGACGATGAAAAGCTTTTGGTAAAGGGCATTACCTTTAACCTTGAAAACGAAGGTTATAAGGTCGAGGCTGCCTATGATGGCGAGGAAGCCGTGGAACTTGCCCGCAACGAGGAATTCAACCTGATCATTATGGACGTTATGATGCCTAAGCTGAGCGGTCTTGAAGCCTGCATGAGAATAAGAGAGTTTTCCAAGGTGCCCATCATACTCCTTACAGCCAAGGGCGAGGACACCGACAAGATAATAGGCTTTGAATACGGCGCTGACGATTATATCACAAAGCCCTTCAATATCCTTGAACTCAAGGCGAGAGTAAGAGCGCTTCTCAGACGTTCGTCAATGATTGAGCAGACCGTCAGCGCGAACATCATCACGAGTGGACATATCCGTATCGACACCGAGCGCCGCACCTCTCAGAAGGACGGAGTAGAGGTCGAGCTTACGGCAAAGGAATTTGACCTCGTTGAGCTTCTTATGAAGAACCCCGGCAAGGTTTACAGCCGTGAGAACCTCCTTTCTATTATATGGGGATATGACTATCAGGGCGATATCAGAACCGTTGACGTTCATATCAGAAGACTGCGCGAAAAGCTTGAGTTAAACCCCGCTGAACCGGAAAAGATCATGACTAAATGGGGAGTGGGCTACTATTTTAAAGATTGATCGAGACCGCTTCCGCTTAAACAGCGTTTTTATTAAATACGCTACATCGTATATTATACTTCTCGGCGTATGCCTCGCATTCGTAAATATATATCCTGTCATGAAAACGCGCACGATGATATATGAAGCAAAGCACGCCGAAATGCAGAACCACACCGCCGTGGTTGCTTCCGCACTTTCTTCCTTCGTTTCGCTCAATGCAGAGGATGTCGAAAAGGTCATGTATCTTCTGGGCGATATGGAGCTAACCCGGATAGTTATATCCGATAATTCGGCACGCATAGTTTATGACAGTACAGACAATTCCGGAAATGTTGGCAAATATGCCATGTTTCCGGAAATTGTTGCTGCCATAAAAGGGAAGGTTACCTTCCGTTTTGCTTTTTCAAGCTCTGCCGTGCGAAGTTGTGCGTCTATACCGATTATGTGCGGGAGCAAGCAGACGGGAGCCGTATATATTTATGAATACGCGACAGAATCTGCGGATCTGTTAATGGCGCTGAGAAAGGTCCTTATGAACATTTCCGCCGGCGCTCTCATTATGGCTGTTTTAATAGCGTTTTTGCTGTCAGGCGTTTTGAGAAAGCGCCTGCTCTCTATCGTTTATGGTATAAAGAGCATAGCCAACGGCGAATACGCATACAGAATAAATGTCAAAAGCAGAGATGAATTTGACGAGCTTGCTGGGGAATTCAATATTCTTGCCGACAGGCTTGAACAAACGGAACAGATTCGCCAGCGCTTTGTTTCCGACGCTTCTCATGAACTGAAAACTCCGCTTGCGGGTATACGTCTGCTCACTGACAGCATCATACAAAACGAGAATATTCCACCGGAACTGCAAAGAGAATTTGTGCTCGACATAGGCAGGGAAGCGGAGCGACTTACGCGCATCACAGAAAAGCTTCTCGCGCTCACAAGGCTCGATATTAAGCGTGAAGACGCGAGCTATCCTTTGAACGTTAAAGATGTTATCACAGAAGCTATGAAAATGCTCAATATGCTCGCGGAAAACAAGAGCGTCACTCTTCAGTGCGAGCTGGATGACGATTGCGTTATATTCGCTAATTCCGACGATATCCACGAGATAGTTTTCAACCTCGTGGAAAACGCGATAAAATATAACGTAGAAAACGGAACCGTACGGACTATTCTTTATTCAAAAAACAATCGAGTACATGTTGTTATCGACGATACCGGCATAGGTATCCCGGAAGAGGATATTCCGCATATTTTCGATAGATTCTACCGCGTGGACAAGTCCCGCACGAATGAAATCGGCGGCAGCGGCCTTGGCCTTGCCATAGTGAAGGATACCGTGGAGAAGCACAACGGCATTATTAAGGTCCAGCGGCGTCAAACAGGCGGAACGCGTTTTGAAGTGAGCTTCCCTCTTTATAGCGATAATACTGGTGAAGACGGCGGCAAGGAGGTCGGAGAATGAAAAAGCTCTCTCTGTTTGCCGTGGCAGCGCTTTTGCTGTCTCTTTTTTCCGGCTGCGGGAATGCTTCTGTGCCCGGTTCCGTTGAGGTATATTATGTATCTGCAGGCAGCTATGAGGATACCGGCTCATATATAGTAACAAAGTCCTGCGAAAGCATAGACGATACAAAGTCCGCGATAGACATTGCTATGGAGATGATAACCAAGGACGACGCTGACGGCAAATATTACAGCGCGTTCAAGAACGGCGTTATGATCCAGAGCTATCTTGTGATGGACGCAAACCTTATAGTCCATCTTTCAAAGGAATTCAACGAACTGAGCGATATTGATAAAACAACGCTGAAAACCTGCCTTGTCCTTACGGCGACAGAGATAGACGGCATAAACAGCGTTAGTCTAGTCGCCTCGGGCCAACTCGTTGAAAGACGCCTCACGGCGGATGATTTCACTATCTCCGATAATGAAGCAAGCGAATTTGAGCGCCGGATAGTCCTTTATTTCCCCGATTCAAACAATAATTTGCTGCAAGCCGAGCCGCACGTACTTACCGTGGGACAAAACAAGCTTCTTGCATCTTACGTTCTGGAAGAACTGATGAAGGGGCCGCATGAGCAGGGGCTTCATTCGATTATACCCATAGGAACGAAAGTAAATTCAATCGAAATACAGGGTGACGTCTGCACCATTGATCTTTCCTCCAATTTCGTCGAAAACAAGGCCAATACCGCTGCGGGTGAACGAATGACGGTTTATTCTATCGTCAATTCCGTTACGGAGCTTGACGAAATCAGCTATGTTCGTTTTCTCATAGACGGAGAGCAGGCTAAGGGTTATGAATATATCAGTCTTGACGATACTTTCTCTTCATTCCCCGCCTTCGTTTACGATATCAATGACGTTTATCAGGAACCTACTGTGATATACTCAAGCTGTAAGGAAACGGATAAGCTTATCGAAATGCCCATAATCCTTCTTAGAAACGCTGCTTTGTCGCTGGAAGAAAGTTCTGTTGAATACCTGCTTTCATCCGTCATAATATACGGCTACTCTTCGCCCATTCCTCCTGGACTGCGGCTTGTTTCCCTGCAGATGAACAACTCCAAATGCACCGTAGAGCTGAACGACGCGCTCTTTTCCAACGGCAGGGGCATTATTGCGCTCAAGGCTGCGACGGCCGTTGCGTATACCGTCCTGCGCGCAGGAAACGCAACGAGCGTTGACATAGCAGTAAACGGAGAAATCTATGTCGAAGGGATAACATTAAATAAAAGCATAACGATTAAGTAATTAAACGAGGCGAATAAAATGATATACGATATCAAAACTAATTGCGTTCAGGCGGGATACAGCCCAAGAAGCGGCGAGCCTCGC
>JAEEUX010000294.1 GCA_016290695.1 Oscillospiraceae bacterium | reverse complement strand
TTGGTTACACCTTACAAAACTTGCAGTATGTGGGAGTTTTGCGCATTTTCTGTTCCCACTTCACTTAACTTTGTGTTATATTGTATTTAACAAATATTCTCAAAGGAGCGAAAAAGCATGAAAGAGCAGCAAGACATATCCCGCGAGCTCCCGCTCGGAATGCAGGGCTTGTGGGGCGAAGACGGCGAGCTTAAAGCCGTCAGCCTGCCCGAGGGGCAGTCCGGCTGTGGCTTCATTCCCCCGGTGCTCTATTGGCGCGTGCCGGAGGATAGATGGCGCGCCGGAAAGCCGGAAATGAAGCTTCTCATAGAGGAATCGGGCGATGAAAAGGAGCTGCGCTTCCCGCTGGTCGGGCCGGAGGGCAGCATAATCATGCGCGACAAGGTCGTTCGTTGTATGACGGTCAACACCGTCGCTGCGGCTTTTCAGAACGCAAAGCCGATTGACGCTTCCGCCTTGCCCGACAGCGCCTTCAAGGGTATGCTGACCTACCCCGCCGCGGCGGAGTCTTGGCCCTTCCCCGAAGGCATTTTCGGCTATGGCTGGGACGGGAAGAACATTTTCTGGCGGCTCCGCGAGGAAGCATGGCAGAAGGACAGCGACTTTATCGCTCAGATGATTTACGAGCCGGAGGACATTTCCGTTCCGAGGCAGCCGGGACAGAGCTTTGACGACGAGCTTGATATAAGCTCCCGCGAGGGCTGCATCACCTTGAAAAAGCGCGTGATGTTCCTCGCCGTGCTGAACCGTGCCGACGCACAATTCAGATGCACAAATTAACACACAAAAAATCGGAGGACAGGTTTTTGCCTGTCCTCCGAAAGCATTTTAATTATGTTTTTGACGCCGCTTGTCCTCGGCAAAAACACCTGCCCCTCGCTCCGACCAAGGAGGCGGGAGCCGAAGAGCGAAGCCGACGCGATGGGAGCGAGTAACTCACATGAGAGCCCAGCGAAGCGGGTCTCATGTGATGTTTCTTACTTGTCGAACTTCTTGCTCTTGTCAACCCAGTCGAGGTCGCCGCGGGCCTTGCCGAAGCCGACATCCTTGAAGGAACCGGCTGCGGGAGCCTTGTTGCGCATTTCCATGGCGGACTTGAGATCCATGCCTTCGCGCTCGCAGTGCATCGCGAACTCTTCCTCGGTCTGACCGGCGGCCTGCTTTGCTTCCCACTCCTTCATGCCTTCGACGCTTGCATAATACTTGAAGCGCTCGAGAGCCATCTCGACCATTCTGGGGCCGTGCTCATAAGGAACGATGAGGAAGAGGTCGTTCTCGATGCCCTTCTTGAGCCAATCGGCGAGAACGCGGGGATCCATGCCGTGGGCGTGGATGCTGGCAAGGAGGTTCTGAGTATCGTCGGATACGTTGTAGCCGGTGTTGTTGAACTCCTTCGGGCGGCCGACGGTAGCAGCCTGCCAGATGTTGGAGCGGATGTTCGCGGGAGTGATGGCGCTGACGCCGATGCCGTAGGACTTGAGGGCGATCCAATAGCTCTCCATGAGGTTGAGCTGGGCAGCCTTAGCCGCGGAATAGGGAGCGGTGGAGGAGCCTGCGCCGAACGCGCCCCAGGAAACAGTCGCCGCGATGTGGCGACCGGGGCCGGCCTTTATCATGCGGGGAACGAAGGTGACGAGACCGTTGACGGTGCCGCCGTAAACAACGCCGCCGACCCAGTCAAAGTCGTCATAGGTGGAAGCCTCGGCGGGGCCAAATACGTTGACGCCCGCGTTGAGGATAAGCAGATCGGGAACGCCGTAAACCTTCTCGCACTCGTCGGCAGCGGCGGCAAAAGCGGCGCGGTCGGTAACGTCGAGCTTGATGGCGTGAACGGGAGCGTTCTTCTCCTTGAAGTAAGCCATAGCCTCGTCGAGGTGGTCCTGACGATAGTCGGCGATGACAACCTTCATGCCCGCCTCAGAGAAAATCTGAGCGTAGCCGAGACCGGCGCCGGAAGCGCCGCCGGTGATAAACGCTACTTTACCAGCAAAATCTTTCATTTTTTCTTCTCCTTTTGTTTTTTGTAAACGCCCGGCTTATCCGGCGCTTACATAATATATTATGTTCAGGGCTAAAAAGCCCTTCAATAAGCATATTGTCATTATGACACATAATCCCCACCAACTCAATATTTTTTTCATATTTTTTCACCATTTTATTTTCTTCTGCGTTTGGGCAGGGCAAAGACGCAAAAAACTATTGACAAAAGGAAAAATATGTGGTATCATAGCCCACGCTGATATGGCGGCGTAGCTCAGTTGGCTAGAGCATTCGGTTCATACCCGAAGTGTCACCGGTTCGAATCCAGTCGCCGCTACCATGCGGTGAAACGCTCTTGCCAAGGGCGTTTCACTGCACGTCAGTTCCTCGTGGCCCGTTGGTCAAGTGGTTAAGACACCGCCCTTTCACGGCGGTAACATGGGTTCAAGTCCCGTACGGGTCACCATCCCGGAGAGTGTCCAGCCGGGCATTCTCCGGGAGATTTTTTGTGAGCGATGATTTTTTCTTCGTAAGGCATAATCATTGCTTGCGCCTTATCCTCTTTTTTGACAATCCTCACTTTTCCTTATCG
>JAEEUX010000293.1 GCA_016290695.1 Oscillospiraceae bacterium | reverse complement strand
AAGGCCGTGTTCGCCCTGGTGACCACCGGCGGCGCCTCCGGACCGGATATGCAGCGCCTCATCGCCGGGGACCGGCAGCGCTACGTGGCCGCCGCCGATCAGATGACCCGGGCCGGCGCGGCCGTGGCCTTGGAGCGGGCCTACGCCCTGGACGTGCGGGACCTGCGCCGGCGGCTGGACGGCGCCTTCTTCCTGCTGCTGGACTGCGACGAGCGGACGACCGCCTACGCCTTCGACGACTACGGCCACGGAGCCCTGGCCGCAAACGGGACCATCCAGTACGCGGAGGACCCGGCCGCAGCCGCGGAGGAGGCCGCCGCGGCGATGAGAAAATGGGTGACGGTGGTATGACGAAGCTGTATCTCATCCGCCACGCGGAGGCGGAGGGCAACCTTTACCGCCGTATCCACGGACGTTATAACAGCCTCATCACTCAGCGAGGCGCCGAGCAGATTAAGGCGCTCGCCCGCCGCTTTGAGGGCGAGCGTATAGACGCGGTATATTCAAGCGACCTTGCCCGCGCTATGGCGACGGCGGCATCGATATACGCGCCGAAGAAGCTGCCTCTTGAAACGCGCGAGGGTCTGCGCGAAATCGCCCTCGGCTCTTGGGAGGACCGTACCTGGGGCGAGGTCGAGACCTTTCAGAAGGAGCAGTATTATTATTTCACCTTCTCGCCCGATAAGTGGTCGGTTCCCGGAGGCGAAGCGTGGGAGGAGGTCAAGACGCGCATCACGGGCGCGATGACGGATATTGCCCGCGCAAACGACGGGCGCCGCGTCGCCGTATTTTCCCACGGCTGCGCCATCCGCGCGTTTCTCAGCGTCGTGCTGAACGTTCCGGCCTCCGAGATAACGCAGATTCCTCACTACGACAATACCGCCGTAAGCCTCCTGCGATATGAGAACGGAAAGTTCGAGCTTGTCTACGGGGGCGACGCGTCTCACCTGTCCGACGAGCTTTCCGCTTTCCGCCGCGAGACCTGGTGGAAGGACGAGACAGGGACGGACGGGCGCAATATGCGCTTCGTTCCTTTCCGCGCCGCCGCCGAACGGGAGAAGTACCTCGCGCGTTACCGCGACGCGTGGATAAAATCCTATGGGAGCGACATAGGCTTCTCCGATATTTACCACGACTGGGCGGTCATGCGCTCGATCAAGGACGAAAACGCAGTCGTCGAGGGCATTTTGGGCGATAAGACTGCCGGAATGATCGAGCTTGCGCCGGAGGTGGGCGAGGACGAGGGGAGAGGTCATATCGCTTTTCTCTGCCTTGATGAAGCGTTCCGCCGCCGCGGCTTTGCCGTTCAGCTTATCGGCCACGCAGTGAGCTATTACCGAGCTCTCGGGCGCGACAGGCTGAGCCTTCGCGTTACACGCGCGAATACCGAGGCTGTGGGCTTTTACGAGCGCTGCGGCTTCGCCGTGACCGCTGTTCAGACGAGCGCGCGGGGAGACGTTCTTATAATGGAAAAAGGGATTAAGCTGCCGTGAACGAACTGTTTTTGCCCGTCAGCCGCGAGGATATGCTTGAGCGCGGCTGGTATTATTATGATTTCCTTCTTATAACGGGCGACGCGTATGTCGATCACCCGTCCTTCGGCACGCCTGTAATTGGGCGCGTGCTCGAAAAAGAGGGCTATCGCGTGGCGATCCTTCCCCAGCCGGACTGGCACAGCGCCGAGGCTATACGCGCGATGGGCAGGCCCCGCTACGGCTGCATGCTCTCGGCGGGGAACCTCGATTCCATGGTGGCGCACTATACCGCGGCAAAGCGCCGCCGCAGCGAGGATTTTTACAGCCCCGGCAAAAAAGCGGGGCTGCGCCCGGACAGGGCGAGCATCGTTTACGCAAACCGCGTGCGAGAGGCTTTCCCCTCGCTTCCGCTCGTTATCGGCGGGCTGGAGGCCTCGCTGCGCCGTTTCGCGCATTATGATTATTGGGACGATAAGGTTCGCGCCTCCGCGCTTATTGACGCCGGCGCGGACATACTCATATACGGCATGGGCGAGCGCGCCGCCCGTGAGATCGCGCGCCGCCTCGCTTCCGGTGAAGCGCCGGAGACTATCACCGACGTTCGGGGAACGGCTGTCTGCCGCCCGGACGAAAGCTATTGCGCCTACGAAGCCGTCAGCGTGCCGTCGCTGGAGGAAGTTCGCCGCGACAAACGCGCCTACGCCGAGGCTACGCGCATAGAATACGCCGAGCACGACCCCGTGAGGGGCCGCGCCGTCACTCAAAGGCACGGCGAGCGCTGCCTTATTGTGAACCCTCCGGCGATGCCGCTCGATACGCGCGAGCTGGACGAGGTTGCCGAGCTGCCCTTCACGCGCGAGCCGCACCCGATGTACGAGGCCGAGGGCGGCGTTCCCGCGATAGAGGAAGTGCGCTTTTCCATCATCCACAACCGCGGCTGCCTCGGCGGCTGCAATTTCTGCTCCCTCGCGTTCCACCAGGGCCGAATGGTCACGGCACGCAGTAATGAAAGCGTCGTGCGCGAGGCTGAGAAAATGACGTAGCACCCGCTTTTCAAGGGTTATATCCACGATGTCGGCGGCCCGACGGCGAACTTCAGC
>JAEEUX010000292.1 GCA_016290695.1 Oscillospiraceae bacterium | reverse complement strand
AACGCCGTTTTCCGTAATAATGAGTTTAACGACGATAACGTGTTTTTTGCCGTCGGCAAAGCCGTAAGTTACGATGTTTTTCGTCATTTCCTCGGCGAACAGCGAAATGTGGAAGCTTCGCCTTTTGTCCACGTTTTTTTCGAGACAATAGGCATATACGCGCTCCGAGGCTTCTATGCAGCCGGGCTGATCCAGGACGGAGCACTCCCATATATCGTCCCGGGAAAGCTCAAAATTATCCGGCAGGAAAAGGAGAATGTCAAAGCCGTGCCGCCCGTTTTTCCGTGAAATATGCCGCGCATAGACAAGATGCGTGAAAAGCACCGCGGTATAGCAAACCAAAAGCGACAGGAATATGCCGTCCGCGCCCGTGAAGGCCGACAGGACATACGCCGCCGGGCAAACATACAACACGTTGCACAGCACGTTCGTCAGGGAGGTGTACCGGGCCCTTCCCACGGCCTGAATGTGCTTTTTCAGCACGCAGGCGACCGCGTCCGGGACAAAGCAGAGCGCTGTGAGGCGTATGGCTCGCGCAGCCGCGGATATGAAGCCGCTTTCGCGGTTATCGGAAAACAGCGCGGCAAGCGGCTCCGAGGCGAGCACGGAAACGAGGCTTACGGCCAGAAGCAGCAGCGCGCCCGTCAAGCAGGGCGAGGTCGGCGAGCTTTGCGTCAAGGGCCCCGGCGTAATGAGCTGCTATTATAAAGACCCGGAGGCCACCGCCGCCGTTCTCAGGGACGGCTGGCTTTTCACCGGAGACATGGCGGAGCAGGACGCGGATGGCTTCATCTGGCTCGTTGACCGCAAGAAGGACGTTATTATTTCCGGCGGCGAGAACATTTACCCCGTCCAGATAGAGAATTTCCTCTCCGCCTACAAGAAGATAAAGGACGTTGCCGTTATCGGCCTGCCGGACGCCCGCCTCGGCGAAATTTCCGCCGCCATCATCCAGGTGGAGGAGGGGCAGAGCTGCACCGAGGAGGAGATAAACGAATACTGCCTGAGCCTCGCGCGCTACAAGCGCCCGCACAGGATAATTTTCGCCCCCGTCCCGCGCAATGCCACCGGCAAGATAGAGAAGCCCAAGCTGAGGGCGATGTACGGCGTCACGGAGCTCGTCAACGCCCAGAACAAGGCGTAAGACGCGTTGTTTCCGCTTAAATCGGTCTGCTCCTATTCGTCTTGCGATTAACATGAACTCGTAGTGCATTGACTTTGTTCCTTTTTGTCATTATAATGAACACACAATGTAGTTTTTACAGTAGTGTGGAGGCGTTTTAGTCATCAACATGCGCGAAAACATCAAGTCCGCTAATCGCAAGGCGATATTAGCCAGATCTTTAAGGTATATATTCCTGGGCCTTGTCCTGACAATTCCTCTGATCCTCTTTTTCATAATATATAAACCTCTTAGTTCGTTCAACCATAATGACATCGGTTTTGGCGATCATGCGCGAATGTCGTTAAATATCGTTACTGGGCCATTTGCTGAATTAGTGTCTAAAGGAACCTACACAGCGTATCTCGGAATGCTTACAGGCCCAACTGTCGAAGAAACAGAATTCAAGTACTATGTAGCACAGCTTGAGTTTGCTGATATAAACGGGTTTGTTGCTGTTCAAGCCGACACTGCCTATCCGTTTCGTATCGACTTCCTCGAAATGGCTATGAAAAAAGGCATTAAGACCTATTATTATGGCAAATTTATAAAATCATCCGATATCAATTCTTATTTTCATTCAGCCCTTATCGCCTGTGGCGTTAACCCGAAGGAATTATCCGGGTCTTCCTCGGAATACATATTCCTTATCACCGGGGGGCTTCCGTTTATACGGATTCTCCTTGCCTTAACAGGATTCATCCTTGTGCTTTTTGCTGTTGTGCAAATAATCAAGCTCAAAAGAGGCGTTTATCTCAGCAGATTCAGTCAAGACACTAAGGATTCGCCCTTCAGCGAGGACGATATTGCCAGTGATTTGGCTGTTGCAAGAAGCTTTGACAAAAAAGGCTATCTGATGATAGGAGCGAATAATACTTTTCTCGAGATTCACGGCAGGCATCCCCGGGTTATCCCAAACAAAAATATTGATTCTGTTAAATTCAAAAAGAGAAGCTTGGTTTTTAAAAGTTATTTCGTTATACTTTATTTCATCAAAAATGAAGAAAAACCCATCCGTTTATATATAGACAGCGACTTTTATTGGATTGACAGAATGATAGATTTTTATAAATATTATTCACCTGAAACAAAGGTCGGACTATTAAAAAAATAATACGGAAAACACGGCGCGCCCACGACACAATGAGGCCGGCATCTATTAGGACAGATGCCGGCCTTTTCCGCTGCGTAAGCGGAAAACAGATGGAGCTCATCAACCCGCCTTACAGAGCCTCATTTCGGCGCTGCTTTTTCACAAGGCGATACCGCAGCCGCGAAGAAGATTGCGGCGGCGGGCTTTGCATGCTATAATGACTTTATACTGTCTTTATGCTGTTATACTAATATTCAATTAAAATCAGAAAATCTATGCGGCAGGTTTCGTGCCATGCTTCGTTGGGCTTCTTGACCATATATATTCATTATGCTCTGCGAAGCCTGCCTCGCCTGAC
>JAEEUX010000042.1 GCA_016290695.1 Oscillospiraceae bacterium | reverse complement strand
CAGGGGAGCTGGCGAGGGCGAAGCCCGAGACTGAGAGGTCAACATTATAATTAAAGAGCCGGGTTTTCCCGGCTCTTTTTGCGTTTATATATGTCGGAACCTGCCATTTGTACAATGTACGATGTATGCTTATTGTAATATGACCGCCGTATCGCAGGGCGCGACGACCCAGCGCGCCTTTCGCTCCCCAACGTGGGGAGCGAGCGCGCGGCGATTATTAACTTTCAATCTATACATATTCAGCATTCATTTAGGCACGCAGCGACATTGCATAATCTTTGCCGCAAGCAATAACGCTCTGCAAAAACACTTGACTTAATCCCAATATCAGTTTATAATAATCTGCGAGATTAGATGGCCGGGCGTTAATCTCCCGGTTACAAAACAAAAAACGAGCGCCGCAGAAGCGGCAATCACGAAACTTCAGGAGGTAATCACCATGATTTTTGAGGCCATTGCAGAGCTTATCGCAGAAAGAAACGACTGTCCCGTATCGGACATCACGCCCGAGTCCACCTTTGCCGATTTCGGCATCGACTCTCTCGATACCGTTGAGATGCTCATGAACCTTGAGGACAAGGTCGGCATCGAAATAGAGCTTGACGAGAAGGTCGAGACCGTGGGCGAGCTCGTAGAGTTCATCGAGCGCAAGATGAAGGAACAGCAATGATAGAAACTGAAATTTGCTCCCTTCTCGGCATAAAGTACCCCGTCCTCCAGGGCGGCATGGCCTGGATAGCCGACGGGAAGCTCGCCGCCGCGGTAAGCAACGGCGGAGGCTTCGGCATCATAGCCGCCGGGAACGCGGAGCCGGACTATATCCGCGAGCAGATACACATCGCCCGCTCGCTCACGGATAAGCCCTTCGGGCTGAACATCATGCTCATGAGCCCGCATGCCGACGCCGTTGCGGCGCTCGCGGCGGAGGAAAAGCTTGCCGCCGTTACCACCGGCGCGGGCAACCCCTCGAAGTATATGCAGATGTGGAAGGACGCGGGCGTGAAGGTCATCCCCGTCGTCGCCTCCGTGGCTATGGCAAAGCTCATGACGAGGCTCGGCGCCTCCGCGCTCATTGCCGAGGGCGGCGAAAGCGGCGGACATGTCGGCGAGCTGACTACTATGGTGCTCGTCCCCTTGGTCTGCGACGCGACGGAGCTTCCCGTTATCGCGGCGGGCGGAATTGCCGACGGGCGCGCAGTCGCGGCCTCGTTCATGCTGGGGGCCTGCGGCGTCCAGATGGGCACGCGCTTCCTCTGCGCGGAGGAATGCTCCGTCCACCCCGTTTATAAGGAAAAAATACTCAAGGCGGGCGACCTTTGCACGATGGTCACGGGCAAGCGCCTCGGCCACCCCGTCCGCAGCCTGAGAACGAAGTTCCCCCGCGCTTACGCGCAGCTTGAATATTCCGGCGCGCCGGACGAGGAACTCGATAAGCTCGCCGGGGGCGCATTGCGCCGCGCCGTCGTGGAGGGCGATACCGAGAACGGCTGCTTCCTCTCCGGGCAGATTGCCGCGAGAGTAGACCGCATCCAGCCCGCGGCGGAGATAGTGCGCGAGGTCATCGAAGAAGCCGAGCCTGTATTGAAGGGAGCGGCAAAATGGGTAAAATAGCCTTTGTGTTCGCCGGGCAGGGCGCTCAGCAGCCCGGCATGGGCAAATCCTTTTACGAGGGAAGCGCCGCGGCAAGGCGCGTTTTCGACGCGGCGGAGGCTATTCGCCCCGGGCTTCTCGCCCAGTGCTTTTCCGGCACTGAGGAAGAACTAAAGCAGACGCGCGTGACGCAGCCCTGCCTTTTCACGGTGGCGCTCGCCGCGGCGGCGGCGCTTGAGGAAGCGGGCGTTCTCGCGGACATGGCGGCGGGCTTTTCGCTCGGCGAGCTTTCAGCGCTCACCTACGCGGGCGTTTTCTCCTTCGAGGAGGGCTTAAAGCTCGTCACTCTACGCGGCGAACTCATGCAGAAGGCCGCCGAGGAAACGGAAAGCAGCATGGCCGCCGTCCTCAAGCTCACGGACGCGGAGGTCGAGGCGCTTTGCGCCAGATTTTCCCGCGTTTATCCAGTAAACTATAACTGCCCGGGTCAGGTCTCCGTTTCCGGCGCGGCGGACGAGATGGCGAAGTTCTGCGAAGCGGTAAAGGCTTCGGGCGGCAAGGCCGTACCCATCCGCGTAAACGGCGCGTTCCACTCCCCGTTCATGGACGCCCCGGCCGCGTCCTTTGCCGAGGCGCTGGGAAAGGCGAATATAAACGCGCCGAAAATCCCTGTCTACGCGAATTTCACCGGCAAAGCCTACTCCCCGGAGGTCCTTCCGGAGCTCAGCGCCCAGATGAACCACCCCGTCCGCTGGGAAAAGAGCGTGCGCGGCATGATAGAGGCAGGAGCGGACAGATTTCTGGAGCTCGGCGCGGGCAAAACGCTCTGCGGGCTCATAAAACGAATAGACTCTGCGCCGCTTTGCGTCGCCTTGCAGGAGCTTGGCGAGCTGGAAGCGGCAGTTTCGGAGGTAAAACCATGCTGAAGGGTAAAACAGCCATAGTTACCGGCGGCTCGCGCGGCATCGGCGCAGCGACGGCGAAAAAGCTTGCCTCGCTCGGCGCGAACATCGCCATAATCGTTTCCTCGTCCATCGAGGCGGCGGAGGCGGTCTGCGCTGAGTGCGCGGAAAAATACGGCGTGAAGGCGCGCGCGTGGAAGGCAAACGTCGCCGATTTCGCCGAAACGAAGGAGACCGTCGCCGCGATAAAGGCGGAGTTCGGCGGCGTGGACATCCTCATAAATAACGCCGGCATCACGCGCGACGGGCTCATCGCAAGCATGAAGGAGGAAGCCTTCGACGCCGTTATAGACGCGAACCTCAAGGGCGCGTTCAACATGATACGCCACTGTTCCGGCCTCTTCATCCGCGCCAGATACGGGCGCATCGTGAACATAAGCTCCGTCGCCGGAATAATGGGCAACCCCGGCCAGGCCAACTACTCCGCCTCCAAGGCGGGGCTTATAGGCCTCACCAAAACCGTCGCGCGAGAGCTTGCCCCGCGCGGCATAACCTGCAACGCCGTGGCCCCCGGCTTCGTCGAAACGGACATGACTTCTTCGCTCGGCTCTCAGGAGACTCTTGCCGCAGCCGTCCCGCTCGGCAGGTTTGCAAAGCCCGAGGAAATCGCCGAGGCCGTCGCCTTCCTCGTCTGCGCCGATTATATCACCGGCGAAGTCCTGCGCGTAGACGGCGGCATGGCCATGTAAGGAGTGACAGGCAATGAAAGAAGAAAGCATCAGAAAATACGCAAAGCTCATGAAGGAGCTTGACCTTACGGCCCTCGAGCTTACCGAGGGAACAAGCGTCGTGCGCCTCGAGCGCAGCAGCGCGAGCCTCCCCGCCCGCGCTCAGGCCGAAATACTGCGCCCGTTTGACGCGCAGGAGGAAGCCAAGGCCGCGCCGGAGCAGCCCGACGAGCCCGCCGTCCTCTCCCCGATGGTGGGCGTATTCTATTCAGCGCCCGCCGAGAACGCCGAAGCCTTCGTTAAGGTGGGCGACCGCGTGAAAAAGGGCGACACGCTCTGCATAATCGAGGCCATGAAGCTCATGAACGAAATTACCGCCGAGCGCGACGGCGTCGTTACCCAGATTTTGGCCGAGAACGGGCAGACCGTCGAGTACGGAACGCCGCTTTTCCGCATAGGGGGGCAGTGAAAATGACGAGAGAAGAACTCAAGAACATTTTGCCGCACCGCGACGAAATGCTCCTTCTGGACGAAGCCTCCCGCGAGGGGGACGAAGCGCGGGGCGTACTCAATATCCGCGGGGACGAATGGTTCCTGCGCGGGCATTTTCCCGGCGCGCCGGTGGTTCCCGGCGTCATGCTCTGCGAAATTCTGGCGCAGTCCTGCTGCGTCCTGCTCGCGGACGTGATGAGCGAGGGAAAGCTTCCGATGTACACGGGGCTCAATAACGTGAAATTCCGCGCGCCCGTCCGCCCGGGGGATAAGTTTGAGACCAGATGCAGCCTCAAGCGCTCGAAGCCCCCGTTTTATTTTGCCCACGGCGCGGGCTACGTCGGCGATAAGCTCTGCGTAGAGGCGGAATTTTCCTTCGCCGTAACGGAGAATGTGCTATGTTCTCAAAAATCCTGATAGCCAACCGCGGAGAGATAGCCATAAGAATTATCCGCGCCTGCAAGGAAATGGGCATCGCCTCCGTCGCCGTTTATTCCGAGGAGGACCGCGACGCCCTCCATGCCGCCCTCGCCGACGAAAGCTACTGCATCGGCCCGGCGCAGGCCTCGGAAAGTTATCTTAAAGAGGAGCGCATCATAAGCGCCGCGCTCGTTTCGGGCGCGCAGGCGATACATCCCGGCTACGGCTTCCTCTCCGAAAACGCGCATTTCGCGCGGCTTTGCATAAAACACGGCCTTGCCTTTATCGGCCCGCCTCCCGCGCTTATGGACGAAATAAGCGACAAGGCGAAAATAAAGGCGCTCATCGCAAAAACGCGCCTGCGCCCCATCCCGGGGACGCTCGCGCTCGCTTCGCTCGACGAGGCAGTTGCCCGCGCCGGGGAAATCGGCTACCCCGTTATGCTCAAAGCCTGTCTCGGCGGCGGCGGGCGCGGCATCCGCGCCGTAAATTCCCGCTCTGAGCTTGAAAGCGCCTACCCTCTCGCCGTCGCGGAGGCCGCTGCCGCCTTTGGCGACGGCAGCGTTTATATGGAAAAGCTAATCGCCCCCGCGCGCCACATAGAATTGCAGATAATCGCCGACGAGAGCGGCAGAGTCGTCTGCCTCGGCGAGCGGGACTGCTCCATCCAGCGCCGGCACCAGAAGCTTATCGAGGAAACGCCCTCCCCCGGCGTTACCGAAGCGCAGCGGCGCGAGCTTATTAGCGCGGCGGCCGAGGCCGTGAAGGCGCTCGGCTATGTCGGCGTGGGGACGCTGGAGTTCCTTATGGACAGCGCCGGGCGCTTCTGGTTCATGGAAATGAACGTCCGCCTGCAGGTGGAGCACTGCGTCACCGAGATGCTCACGGGCATCGACATAGTAAAATGGCAGATTCGCACCGCGGCGGGCATCCCGCTGCGCTTTTCTCAGGAGGATATATCCTTCGGCGGCGCCTCGATAGAGTGCCGCATAAACGCCCGCAGGCCGGGGAAGCTCCTTTCCCTGCACGTTCCGGGCGGCCCCTTCGTCCGCTTCGACACATGGCTCGCGCCCGGCTCGCGCGTGAGCCCGTATTACGACTCGCTGCTCGGCAAGCTCGTAGTCTGCGCCTCCACGCGCGAGGAAGCGGTGAGAAAAATGAAGGCGGCGCTTTGCGAGCTTGTGATAAACGGCATAGAAACGAACATCGAGGAGCAGCTTAAAATAGTAAGCAGCCCGCAGTTTCTTTCGGGCGACTATGACCTGCGCCTTATTGAGGAGGGCTGACTATGGCGATACTGGATTTTCTGTTCCAGCCGAAAAACGAGCTGGAGGAGGGCGGACGCAGCGCCCTGCCCGCGCAGGCGGACGAGAGCGAACCGGAAAAGGTCTGCCCGAACTGCCACAAATCCATCCCCCTCAGCCGCATCTGGGCGGAGCAGAACCTCTGCTCCTGCGGCTACCATTTCCGCATGAACGCGCGTCAGCGCCTCGCCATAACCGCCGACGCCGGGACTTTTGCCCCGCTTTTTGACGAGGTTTCCTCCTCCGACCCGCTTTCCTTCCCCGGCTACCGCAAAAAGCTCGAGACCACGCAGGTTTCGAGCCGCGAAAACGAGGCCGTCATCTGCGGAACGGCTCGGATAGAGGGCGAAGAGTGCTGTCTTTTCATCATGGAGCCGTATTTTATGATGGGTTCTATGGGCTCGGCCGTCGGCGAGCGGATAACGCGGCTTTTTGAGTACGCCACCGAGCGCCGCCTCCCCGTCGTTGGCTTCACGGTCTCCGGCGGCGCGAGGATGCAGGAGGGGCTTGTTTCCCTCATGCAGATGGCGAAAACGAGCGCCGCCGTGCGCCGCCATTCCGACGCGGGGCTATTTTACCTCACCGTATTGACTGACCCGACAACAGGCGGCGTTACGGCGAGCTTTGCGATGGAGGGCGATATAATCCTCGCCGAGCCGGGGGCCGTCGTCGGCTTCGCCGGGGCGAGAGTTATCGAGCAGACGACGCGGAAGGCGCTGCCCAAGGGCTTCCAGACGGCGGAATTTCTGCTCGACCACGGCTTTATCGACGCGATAGCGCCGCGCCGCACGCAAAAAAAGCTCATTTCGCAGCTTCTTTCAATGCACAGGGAGGCGAGGGATAATGGCTGACACTGCTTACGAAAAGGTAAAGGCGGCCCGCGCGGCGAAGCGCCCCACCGCCTCGGACTATATACGCGGCATGCTCACCGACTTCGTAGAGCTGCACGGAGACCGCCGCTTTGCCGACGATAAGGCCATCGTCGCGGGTCTCGCGCGCCTCGGAGGCCGCAGCATAACCGTTATCGGCATAGAAAAAGGCCACAGCGCCAAGGAGCGCGTCGCCCACGCCTTCGGCGCGCCGAACCCGGAGGGTTACCGCAAGGCGCTGCGCCTCATGAAGCAGGCGGAAAAGTTCCGCCGCCCGGTGCTCTGCCTCGTGGATACCTCGGGCGCGTTCTGCGGCATAGGCGCGGAGGAGCGCGGGCAGGGGCAGGCGATAGCCGAATGCCTCAATGAACTCAGCGCCCTGAAAACGCCGGTAATCTCCGTGATAATCGGGGAGGGCGGCAGCGGCGGAGCGCTCGCCCTGAGCCTTGCCGACGAAGTATGGATGCTTGAAAACTCCATCTACTCCGTGATTTCGCCGGAGGGCTGCGCCAGCATACTCTGGAAGGACGCTTCAAAGGCGGAGACCGCCGCGCAGTACCTGAGGCTCACGGCGCAGGACGCGCTTGAGCTCGGCATCATAGACAGGATAATTCCCGAGGACGGCCTCGGAGACGATATTTTCTTCACGAGGCTGCGCGCGGTTCTTTCCGGGCGCTTCCAGGCGCTCTGCGCCGCCTCGGCTGAGGAGCTTCTTGAAAGGAGATACGCGCGCTTCCGCTCCATCGGCGCAGAAAACGCGCAGTAAAACACGATGAAACGAGTTGTAGTTACGGGTCTCGGCGCCGTCACCCCGCTGGGCAACGACGTTCCGAGCTTTTGGGAAAACATCAAGGCCGGAAAATGCGGCATCGACCGCATTACGAAGTTCGACACGGAAAGCTATAAGGTCAAGCTCGCCGCCGAGGTGCGCGATTTCGAGCCCCGGCAGTATATGGAGAAGCTTGACGTTCTCCATTCCGACCTCTATACGCAGTTTGCCATAGCAGCCGCCGTTCAGGCGATGGACGACGCGGGCATAGCCGGGTCTGTCGAGTCCGAGCGCTTCGGCGTTTATATCGGCACGGGCATCGGCGGCATCTCCACCTTTATGACGGAGCATACCAAGCTCCTCCAGTCCGGCCCGCGCAAGATTTCGCCCTATTTCATCCCCATGATGATAGCAAACATGGCCTCCGGCATGATAGCCATTCGCTACGGCTGCAAGGGCCCCGCGCTGCCGATGGTCTCGGCCTGCGCCTCCGGCTCGAACGCCATAGGCGAGGCCATGCGCCTTATCCGCCACGGCTACGCCGACGCGATGATAGCCGGCGGCGCGGAGGCGACGGTGAACGCCATTGCCGCGGCGGGCTTTTCCAACATGCAGGCGCTTTCCTTCTCCGAGGACCCGCTCGCCGCCTCGCTGCCCTTCGATTCGCGCCGCAGCGGCTTCGTTATGGGCGAGGGCGCGGGCGTCCTTATCCTTGAAGAATACGAGCACGCGAAGGCTCGCGGCGCGAAGATTTACGCCGAGCTTGCCGGTTACGGCTCCACCTGCGACGCTTATCACATGACGGCCCCGCAGCCGGAGGCCGAGGGCGGCGCGCGCGCCATTGCCGACGCCTTCCGAGAGGCAGGGCTCGACACCGATAAAATCTACATAAACGCCCACGGCACGGGCACTCCGATGAACGACAAGGTGGAAACGCTCGCCATAAAAAAGGCGCTGGGCGAGGAGCGCGCGAGAAAGTGCCTCGTAAGCTCCACAAAGTCCATGACGGGCCACATGCTCGGCGCGGCGGGCGCGGCGGAGGCCGTCGTCAGCGTCCTTGCTCTGCGCGAGGGCGTCGCCCCGGCGACTATCGGGCTGGCTTCGCCCGACCCGGAATGTGACCTCGATTACGTCCCGCTCAAGGCGCGGCGCGCGGAATTCGAGCTCGCGCTCTCGTCCTCCCTCGGCTTCGGCGGGCATAACGCCTGCCTTGCCTTCAAAAAGGCGGAGGTCTGAGCAAATGAGCAGAAACATCGTAATAACCGGCATGGGCGCGGTCACGCCCATCGGAATCGGCGTGGATAATTACTGGAACGCCCTGCTCGCCGGACTCTGCGGCATCGACGAAATGCAGCGCATTTCCGCGGAGGGGCTTCCCGTGACGCGCTCGGCAGAGGTTAAGGATTTTAACGCCAAGGCGCTGCTCGGAAGCCGCCTTTCTACGGATCTGGACGTTTTCATGCAGTACGCCTACGCCGCCGCCGAGGAAGCTTTCGCTTCCTACGGTGAGGTAACTGACCCGGCGCGCGTCGGCATAGTCATGGGTACGGCGCTGCACGGCCTCGGCCTGACCGCCGATACGCAGCGCGAGGCGGAAACGCGGGGGCTGCGTAAGGTCGGCCCGCGCTTTATTTCCCAGATAATGGGCAACATGACCGCCGCGAACTTCGCCATAGCGCATGGCCTCAAGGGGCCGAGCTTCACCGTTTCCACGGCCTGCTCCTCCGGCGGCGACGCCGTTACTCTCGCGGCCATGCTCATAGAAAGCGGCGCGGCGGACGCTATGCTCGTTATGGCGGGCGAGGCCGCCGAGTGTGCCATCTCGGTGATGAGTCTATATAAGGCGGGCGCTCTTTCAAAAACCGGGCGCAGCCTCCCCTTCGACAAGGAGCGCGACGGCTTCGTTATCGGCGAGGGCGGCGGCGCGATACTTCTGGAGACTGAGGAACACGCCGCGGCGCGCTCTGCCCGCGTTTACGCGCGGCTGCTCGGCTGGGCGAACAATAACGACGCCTTCCATCAGGTTTCCCCCTCGCCGGACGGCTCGGGCGCGGCGGATTGTATGCGCGTGGCGCTGGGTAAGGCCGGTCTTTCGCCCGACGCTATTGGCTACATAAACGCCCACGGAACGGCGACGGAGAAGGGCGACCTTGCGGAAAACGCGGCCATTCGCGCCGTTTTCGGAGATATCCCCGTCCCCGTAAGCTCCACCAAGGGCGCGACGGGCCACATGATGGGCGCGGGCGGCATTACGGAAACGATCGCCTGCGTAAAGGCCGTAGAAACGGGGCTATTGCCCCACACCGTCGGCCTCACCGAGCCGGGCGAAGAATTTACGATTTCGCTCATACGCACCCAGCCGCTTGAGCGAAAAATAAGCGCCGCCATGACGAACGCCCTCGGCTTCGGCGGGCAAAATTCCTGCCTCATCGTCGGCAAATTTTAGAGGTGCTCCATGGCTGACAGCTATAACAGGGAAAATTTCAGGGCTGTTTTCGAGCAAAGCTTCACCTGGGTAAACGGCTTCATGCGCTGCGTCCGCCGTTACGCGGACAAAACGGCGGTCACTGACCCGCTCTGCGGCAAAAGCTGGAGCTACGGGGAGCTGAACGCGGAGGTGAACCGCTTCGCTAACGCCATGCGCGCCGCGGGGGTAAAGCCGGGAGACGTCGTTTTTTACCAGCTTTATAACTCCCAGCCCTTCGTTTTGTGCTACATTGCGCCGCAGAAGCTCGGCGCGGTGAACGCCCCGGGAAACTTCAACCTTTCCGCCGGGGAAACGGCGCGCATGCTTGACAGGGACCGCCCGGCAGTGTATGTTTATGACTGTGACGTGAAGGACATGGCCGCGCGCGCGCTCGAAATCTGCGCCGTGAAGCCCCGCGTCGTGCTCGCGGTGGATTATCGCGGGCTGCGCCCTCAGCTTCCCGCCGGTCATCTTTTCTTCGACGATTTTATCCGCTCTGCGCCGGATTCGGAGCCCGAGGCGGATTTTACGCCGGATATGTACGCCGAGGTTACAAGATTTTGCACCTCCGGCACCACGGGAACGCCCAAGGGCGTGCCGCTAAACGCGGTGAACGAGGTTCTCTCGGCGCACGACTCCATCATGCACTTTCCGCTCACGCCCTACGACGTTACGATGAACATGACGCCGTGGTTCCATCGCGGCGGCCTCCATTCCGGCGGCATAAACCCGACGCTGTACTGCGGCGCGTCGCTCGTCGTCCTGCGTATGTTCAGCGCAAAGACCTGCTTTGACTACGTTCAGAAGTACGGCATCACCTACCTTATCGGCGTCCCCTCGGCGCTCAAGGCGCTGGCCGACCGGCAGGAGAAGCACCCGTCCGAGCTTTCCGCCCTGCGCGGGATAGTCACGATGGGCAGCCCCCTTGAGCGCGACGCCTGCATCCGTTACCAGAAGCTCCTGACACCGCGCATTTTCAACGGCTACGGCACCACCGAGACCTTCTGGAACAGCTTCCTGCGCCCGGAGGATCTCCCGGAGGCGGCGGGCAGCGCGGGCGGGGCCTGCACGGGCGACGAGGTGCGCGTTGTGAAAATGCTCGAAACGGGGCGCGCCGAGCCGGAGGACACCGTGGCGGCGGACGGCGTTACCGAAGGTGAAATAATCATCTTCGCGCCCGAAAAATCCGGCCTCAGCTACGTCTGCGACGAAGAGCTTGCCGCGGAGAAGTATTACAAGGGCTGGTTTTACACGCACGATGTCGGCGTCTGGGACGCAAAGCGCTGCATCACCGTGCGCGGACGGCGCGACGACATGATAATCTGCATGGGCGAGAACATCTACCCCGCCCAGCTTGAAGAAGTGATAAACCGCCACCCCAAGGTGCGCGACTGCATGGTTACGGGCGTGGCGGATAAGGCGCGGGGCGAGGCCGTCGCGGCGTATATCATAGCCGAGGACGATTCTCTCACCGCAAAGGAGCTCCAGCGCTACTGCGCTGCCAGCGACGATATCGCCGCCTATATGCGCCCGAGGTATTACCGCTTCGTGCCGGAGCTTCCCTATAATTCCACGGGCAAGAAACAGCATGTCCTTCTGCGCGAGCGCGCTGAGAAGGAGCTTAGCGAGGGGCTTTTGATTCTGCCCTGAAAGGATACGGAAAATGAGTGTAAAAATCGTAACCGATTCCTCCTGCGATATTTCCCAGGAGGAGGCGCGCGAGCTCGGCGTGCGCATAATCCCGATAAAAATCCGCTTCGGAACCGAGGAATATACCGACGGCGTGACTCTCTCGCACAGGGGCTTTTTTGAAAAGCTCATCGAGACCGACGCCCTCCCGCAGACCAGCCAGATAACGAGCTACGAATTCAGCGAGGTCTTCCGCGAGCTCGGTGAGGACGGCGACGAGATTATCTGCCTGCCCATTTCCTCGAAGCTTTCCGGAACCTACCAGAACGCCGTGATGGCGGCCTCGGAGGCGCGCGAAAAGGTGACGGTCATCGACACGGAGAACGTCTGCGTCGGTCTGCGCCTGCTCATCTGGCGCGCCGCCGCGCTGCGCGACGCGGGGCTCGGCGCGGCCCAGATCGCCGCCCAGCTTGAAAGCGAAAAGCGCAATATCCACGTTATCGCCCTGCTAGATACGCTCGAATACCTCAAAAAGGGCGGGCGCATTTCGGCGGCGACGGCCTTCGCCGGCGGCGTTTTGTCCATTAAGCCCGTCATCGAGATAACGGGCGGCGAGGTCGCGCTGCTGGGCAAGGCAAGAGGCTCCCGCGCGGGCAATAACCGCCTAAACGAGAAGGTCGCCGAGGCGGGCGGCATAGATTTCTCCATGCCCCTGTGCCTCACCTACAGCGGCCTGAACGACGAGCTCCTTCAAAAGTACATCGCCGACAGCGAGGCGCTTTATAAGGGCAAGGTCGAAAAGCTTCCGATAAGCAGCGTCGGCTGCACCATAGGCGTCCACGTCGGCCCCGGCCTCGTGGGTATCGCCTTCTACGCGGCGAAAGGTAAGTAAGTAAATACGAAGCGGCTGCGGAATTATCCGCAGCCGCTCCTTTCATATCGCAGACGAAATATGTATTTTGCTTTTGACGGGGCTTTGCGACGCGGCGCCCATCAGCGGCTGCTGTTTTTCCAGATGTAGTACACAACGTCGCAGCGCGGGCAGGCGCTGTTTGCCACGAAAACGCCGGGGACGCCGTCTAAGAGGCCGGCGCTTCTCGCCCAATCCACCGCCTGCTTCGACCAATCGCTGCCGCCGGCGTAACCGCCGCTGCTGCGGCAGAGGAAGGTAAGAAGCTGGTCGCGGTTAAGCTGAGCGTCGGGGGAAAAGGTCGTGGCGCTGGTGCCCTGAGTGATTCCCTGCTGAACCGCCCAGATTACCGCTTCGTAGTAATACGCACCGGACTGAACGTCCTTAAAGGGATTGGCTGTGCTCGTAAACTTCGGCTGGCCCGCGGCGCGCCACAGGAAGGTGACCGCCTGACCGCGCGTAACAGTCATATCCGGGGAGAAGTTATTGCCGCCGGTGCCGGATGTAACGCCCTTGTTTACGGCCCACGAAACCGCCTGCGCGTAATAGATATTCGGGTTAACATCGTCAAAGCTCCGGCCCGGACGGACAATGTTCAGCGTGCCCGCGCCGACAACCGCGCCGCCGGAGGTGTAGATAGTGTAGGGTGCGGAGAAGGTTCCGCTCAGGGAGCCGGGGACGAAATAGAGCGAGGAAAGCTCCTGCGCCGTTACGTTAGTCGTGGGCGTTATCTGATTGCGGTTACTGTTGAGATAAAGCGTACCGCAGGAATCGGAGGAAGTCGCAAAGCGCAGATAGGACCAGTTAGTGCCGCAGGAATTGCGGATGCTGTCGGCAAAGATTACTCCGCCCGTCGTACCGCCGACAATGCTGCTGAACAGATACGGGTCGTCGGAGCTGAGATTAATGTTCGTGCTGATACTCGACGGGCTCACGATAACGCTTATCGTACCCGTGAGCGACTTTCCGGAATAATTCAGCGTATAGGGGATGCTGTAGGTTCCCGCGGCGACGGGCTGCAGGTACATCGCCACATACTGCGAGAGCGTGTAATCGGTGTTCGCGCGGATCATGCTGCCGTCGGCCAGACGGAGCACGGCGACCTCGGGATTGCCGGTGGCGGGGAAGCGGATGGTCGCG
>JAEEUX010000291.1 GCA_016290695.1 Oscillospiraceae bacterium | reverse complement strand
GGCTTTTCCATGCCCTGGTCGCGCGAGTCGCTGCTGCGGGAGATAAACAACCCGAGCTGCCGCTATATCGCCGCGCTCGAGGGCGGGCGTCTCATCGCTTACGCCGGATTGCAGACGGTGCTTGACGAGGGCTATATAAACAATATAGCTACCCTGCCGGAATATCGCAGGCAGGGCGTCGCATCCCGTCTTCTGGAAAATCTCATTGAGTTCGGCAAGGAAGCCGGGCTTACCTTCCTCACGCTCGAAGTAAGGGTATCCAACGCCGCCGCCATAGCCTTATACTCAAAACACGGCTTCAAGGAGGTCGGCCTCCGGCGCGGCTACTACGAAAAACCGCGCGAGGATGCTCTGCTCATGACGGTTTACCTCAGCAAAGAACCCTAAAGGAGAAAAAAGCATGATAATCATGTCGGTCGAATCGTCCTGCGACGAAACCGCCGTCGCCATAACGCGCGACGGGAGAGAGGTCCTCGCGGACGAAATATATTCCCAGATAGACATTCACACGCTGTACGGCGGCGTAGTGCCGGAGCTTGCCTCCCGCTGCCATATAAGCGTTATTTCCCGGCTCGCCGAAAGCGCTTTGAAAGCAGCAGAAATAAGCAGGAGCGATATAGACGCAGTCGCCGTCACCTGTGCACCCGGGCTTATAGGGGCGGTTCTCGTGGGCGTGAATTTCGCTAAATCCGCAGCGCTCGCTCTCGGCGTGCCGCTCATCCCCGTCCATCATATCAGGGGGCACATCGCAGCAAATTACATAGCGCACCCGGAGCTTGAGCCGCCGTTTACCGCGCTCGTCATTTCCGGCGGCAACACGCTCATCGCCGAGGTGAAGGACTATACCGAGCTGCATATTCTCGGTTCCACACGGGACGACGCGGCGGGAGAATGCTTCGACAAAACCGCCCGCGTGCTCGGCCTCGGCTACCCCGGCGGCTCAAAAATAGACGCGCTGGCCAAGGGGGGCGACGCGCTTAAATACCATCTGCCCGTGGCAAAGCTCGATAACCCTTACGATATGTCCTTCTCCGGCCTCAAAACCGCTATGATAAACCTCGTCCACAACGCCGAGCAGGTCGGCGCGGAGCTTGACAAGCCCTCGCTCGCGGCGTCTCTTTGCAAGGCAATAAGCGATTCGATAGTCCCTCGCGCGGTCGAGGCGGCTAAATCTCTCGGTCACACAAAGCTCGCCGTAGCCGGCGGCGTCGCGGCAAACTCGTTTATCCGAGGCGAGCTTGAACGCGCTGCGGCGGAGGCAGGGCTCAAGCTATATCTCGCGCCCCTTAAGCTCTGCGGCGATAACGGCGCTATGATCGGCTGCCAGGGTTACTATGAATACCTCGCCGGGAAACGCGCCGGTACTGACCTGAACGCATGGGCAACCATGCCCGCCGACAGTCTGTTATTCTGATTTTCGGCATTTAACGGCTCAATGAGTAAATGCGATAAAGTAACGGCATGCAGCGTCATAAAACACGCTTTAACCACTAAGATTTAATACAAAGCTATAGAGTCAAAACAGAGCCCGGCGCCCTTCATTGTCCTGCTCAAGGGCGTTCAGATAACTTTGAAGCCAGATTTATAGGAAATCCCTATTGACATTTCCTTCCTTCTGTGATAATTTATCACCGTTAGAGGTAGTGAACCCTCCGTAAGTCGGAAGGCGCCCCACAGGTTTTCCCTGATGGCCGTCTCCGTGGGAGGTAGCTGCCTCTTCATTTTTTATGTTTACGGCATAGATTTGGCTCCGATAATCGTCCTATATGCTTCTCACCGAGAAGAGTACCGGCGTTGCGCTGTGAATGTCACGCTCGACGCCGAAGGTATATATCGCGTTTGGGACCAACTCGCGGAACTTTTCAGCTGCATTCCGAGCGGCGTAAGCCTGTCTAAGGGCTTTGGCCGGTTACTATACAGGCTCTGCAAACTATTATTGCCTCTCAACTACATCCTTGGAGTCCTTTTTTGCGGTACACTTTTCCGTTTTTATGTTAACTTATCATAGGCTGAAGTTATTGATTTTTCATGCTCACTTTTCATCGTTTTTCTTGTGTTATTTCATGATTTTTGGCTAAATGTCTTGTTTTCCCTCACTGTTGATAACTATGTGGAAAATGTGCATAACTATTTGTATTCATCATTCATATTAAAATTATGTAAGCTATTGTACTTCTGTTTTCTAGAGCTTGTTTTTTCGGGCATATTGTTTTATCGTGCCAAATCAGCAAGGCTTTTGAATAATCAGGCAAGAAATTGTCGGTTTAATACTTTTTAAATAATTTCCTCATATTGGAATGTTGAGAATAATCTGAAAATTTGATTACTATTTGTATTATCCCTTTCTTTACGCTTTCACCGCATACGATGAAATGGACGAAAAAAGCCGCATCACGGCGGCTTTCGGCGATTGCGCTTGTATATTGCGCGCTCGCCAGCGCTGTGATGCGGCGAAATGAAATTATCTGAGCAAAACCGGATTCTTATTCGATTTGCAGGGTCTTTGTTTCGGGGATAACCTCGTTCTTCTTGGGCAGCGTCAGGGTCAGGACGCCGTTATCGTACTTTGCCTTGATAGCCGCAGTATAGACGCCGGAAACATCAAACTTTCTGCTGTAGGAGCCG
>JAEEUX010000041.1 GCA_016290695.1 Oscillospiraceae bacterium | reverse complement strand
CTGCGAGCTGTGGCAGCCCGGATCGTCGCAGGAAACGACGCCCATTCCGCCGCTCACGCCCGTATAGGCCGCGGCAAAAATGGGGTCTCCGGCAACGTTCATGCCGACATGTTTCATCGCGGCAAAGGCTCTGAGGCCGCCTATGGAGGCGCCGAGCGCGATCTCCGTGGCTATCTTCTCGTTATTTGCCCAGGTCGCGTATACATCATCTTTATACTGCGCCATGTTTTCGAGGATCTCCGTGCTCGGCGTGCCGGGGTAAGCCGCCGCGACGGAAACGCCGCCCTCCCATGCGCCGCGTGCGATAGCCTCGTCGCCGCTCATAATAAGTTTTTGCAAGTGAAGCACTCCGTTTCGTATGTATTCGTAAATGGTTGAGTTTATCTGTAATTTCCCTATTATTTTATAATAACACAAATCTGCGCGGTATTCAATGGTTTATGAAGCTAAATTAATGAATTTTTCTTAGGCAATACCGCATATTACCCAAAAAATCTCCGGCGACACCGAAAGGCGCCGCCGGAGCAAGGGGCTGTGATTAAAACATGTTCAAAATCAATAGATGCCGAGGGAATGGCCGCCGTCGATCGTTACTATGGTACCGGTTACCTGGTCGGCTGCAGGGGACGCGAGATAGCAGGCAAGCGCGCCTATCTCTATCGGGGTGCCGAGGCGTCCGGTGGGGATGGAAGCGGCGATGCCGTTGATGGTATTGTCGTCGAGACCGTTGAGCAGATTCGAGAAGGTGTAGCCGGGGGCGATTGCGTTTACGTTTATGTGGTACTTGGCAAACTCAAGGCCCATGGCGCGCGTGAACTGGTTAACGCCCGCCTTCGCCGTGCAGTAAGCGCCCATGTTGACGGCGCGGCTCGCCATATCGCCCGCGTTGGAGCTGATGTTGACGATTTTGCCGCCCTTGCCGACCTCGCGCATGTGGCGCGCGACGAAATAGGTCATACGCGCGACGCCGTTGAGGTCGACGTTGATGCAGTGGAAGTAATTCGTCATGTCCTCGTCCATTTCGAGGAAGTCGCCGTTCGTGCCGACGCCGGCGTTGTTTACGAGGATGTTTATTTCGCCGTAATCGGCGATGATTTTCTTCGTAACCTCGCCGCAGCTCTTCGTGTCGGACATATCGGCCTTATAGAAGCGAACCTTGGTGCCATACTGAGAGGCAAGTTCCTCGGCGGCTTTGTTGCCGGCCTTCTCGTCGCGCCCGATGATGGCGACATTCACGCCCTGCTGGGCGAATGCCGTGGCGACGCCAAAGCCTATTCCCTTGCTGCCGCCGGTAACGACAGCGTTCTTCCCCTCGATGGAGAATGCGTTGGTCATGCTTGTGATTGCCATTTTAATCAAACTCCTCTTTTTCACGGCCCTGTTCCGGGCCGGGTGATGTTATGAGGCAGAATGGCGAGGCAATAATCAATCGTCGATTGTAGGATCGGTCGCGCGAGCGTAAATAGCCTCGACCTCTGCTCCGGGCTTCTTTGTAGCCAGCGAAACAACAACAGAAACGATAAGGCATACGATAAAGCCCGGTACTATCTCATATATGTTCGTATTGACTATTATAGCATTTGTTACCGTGTTTGTGAAGAGCAAAAGCCACGCAATATCGGCAACGGCTCCGGCGATAATTCCGCTTACCGCGCCGGCGTAGTTAAAGCGCTTCCAGAAGAGCGAGAGGATAACGACGGGGCCGAAGGCGGAGCCGAAGAGACCCCAGGCGTTTTCGACCATGTTCATGATGTCGCTTGCCCACTCTCCGCCGCTGGAGGCAATGAGGAAGGCGATGATGGCGATGATGAGAACGACGATTCTGCCCATCCAGCCGACTTCCTTATCGCTGGCCTTGTTCTTGCGGATGATGGGCTTATAGATATCGCTCGTGAACGCGGAGGAGGCAACGAGGAGCTGGGAGTCCGCCGTGCTCATGGAGGCCGCGATTATGGCGGCAAGCAGGATACCGGCTATGAAGCTCGGGAAAATATCCTTGACTATGGCGATGAAGACGAGCTTTCTGTCGCCGGGCAGTATGGCTTCCGCGAGAGCGCCGCCGTCCGCGAGAAGATAGGTTCTGCCGAGGATGGCGATAACAGCCGCCGCGCCCAGCGTAATAACGACCCATACTATGGCGACGGAAGCGGATTTTTTGATCATTGAGGGCTTCTCTATGCCCATGAAGCGGACGATTATATGCGGCATGCCGAAGTAGCCGAGGCCCCAGCCGAGACCGGTGATGATATCCGTCCAGTCGGCGGTGAAGGGGTTCGTGCCGAAGGCCGTCACGCCGTCGGCGAAGGAGGCGTAGTAGCCGGTGTCGAAGCGGTTGAGCGCGAGCATAACGATGGGCACTGCGAGCAGCGCAATGAGCATAAGAGTCGCCTGGAAGAAGTCCGTCCAGCATACGGCCTTATAGCCGCCGAGGAAGGTATAAAGCAGGATGATAGCCGCGAAAAGCACGAGCGCGAGCCATTCCCTGCCGGTTTCGGTAAACCAGGGAACTATCGAGCAGATGACCGTCTTTCCGGCGACAAATGCGGAAGCGACATAAACCGTGAAGCTCACGAGGAAGATGACCGCGCTTACTATCTTGAGCGCGGCGCTGGAGCTGGCGAAACGGTTCGTGAGGTACTGCGGGAGGGTGATGGAATCGTTAGACGCCTTGGAGAAGCGGCGCAGGCGCTTTGCGACGAATATCCAGTTAGCCGCCGTACCGAGGGCAAGGCCGATGCCTATCCAGAGCTGGCCCATGCCGAAGGCTATGAGGCTGCCGGGGAAGCCCATGAGCAGCCAGCCGCTCATATCCGAGGCCTGCGCGCTCATGGCCGTAACCCACGGGCCCATGCGTCGGCCTCCGAGGAAATACTCCTTGTCCGAGTTTTCCTTCGAGCGGGTGAAGAAATAAATTCCGATTACGAGAACGATAACGAAATACAGGATAAAAGCAAGTAATTCGCCAATGTTCATGTGAATCTCCTCCTGTTTTACTAAAATACTTAAATACTATACCATTTCGGCCGGATAAACGCAATATAGAACGGAGTATAGACTAAAGTCTATACTCCGTTAGCAGTTTTGTCTGATTTTTCTTTTGTTTATCAGGGATTTTGCATTAGACTATTCTTAATATCAATTTCCGGCGAAATTTATTTTTCTTCTTTCCGTCCTAATCAGCTTCCAGCTTGGGGTTTAAGATGCTGCAAAAACCTCGGCATCATTTCGGCGGCATAATTTTTCAGCGAATAGTCCCCCTCGCAGATGCACCAGTCGTAGAGAAGGGCGCGCTCACAGAGGGCATAGAGCTTCGTAAGGTCGTTCACCGGGAGGTCCTTCCGCAGTTCTCCCCTCTCCTGCCCCTCCACGGCGATTTTCCTCAGCACCTTGTAATAGGTCCTGTTGCGGTCAAGCAGGTGCTTGTCGCCGCGCGTGGTGAGCTGGGTGGAATACAGGCGCGCAAGAAGCTCGAGCGGAATGGTGTTTTCGACCATTTCAAAGAGCTCTGCGTTAAGGTAAAGGAGCTTATCGAAGCTGTTCATTTCCGGCGGTATCGTCTCCATCAGTTCCTCGTATTTTTCGTCGAAAATGAGGGAAAGCGTGCTTAAAAGAGCGTCCTTGCCCTCAAAATAATGGTAAAATGAGCCCTTGGAGGTGTTCGACTCGCGGATTATATCGTCCACAGTCGTATCGTCGTAGCCCTGCTCGTAGAAAAGCTTCCACGCGGCGGCGACGATTTTTTTCTTCGTCGGATTTTTGTTCTTTGAGGGCATGGCTCAGCCTCTGAAGAGGGAGAGCATAACGCCAGCCGCGACGGCAGAGCCTATAACGCCGGATACGTTCGGGCCCATTGCGTGCATGAGCAGGAAGTTACGCGGGTTTTCCTTCTGGCCGATTTTCTGGGAAACGCGGGCCGCCATCGGAACAGCGGAAACGCCGGCGGAGCCGATGAGGGGATTGATTTTTTCCTTGAGGAAGAGGTTCATGAACTTTGCAAGCAGTATGCCGCCCGCAGAGCCGAAGGCGAACGCGAGAACGCCGAGTACGATTATCTCAAGCGTCTGGAGCGTGAGGAAGGTGCTCGCGACGGCGGAAGCGCCGACGGAAAGGCCGAGCATTATCGTAACGATATTGCAGAGCGCGTTCTGCGCGGTGTCGGAAAGTCTGTCGGTAAGGCCCGTCTCTCTGAAAAGGTTGCCGAGCATGAGCATACCGATAAGCGGGATGGCGTCAGGCAGGATGACGGAAACGACTATCGTGCAGACTATGGGGAAAATGATTTTCTCCTTCTTGGAAACCGGGCGAAGCTGCTTCATCTCTATCATGCGCTCCTCCTTGGTGGTGAGAAGCTTCATGATGGGCGGCTGGATAACGGGGACGAGCGCCATGTAGGAATACGCGGCTATGGCTATCGCGCCGAGAAGGTGCGGAGCCATCTGAGTGGTAACGTGGATGGCCGTCGGGCCGTCCGCGCCGCCGATGATACCGATGGAGCCTGCCTCCTGCGCGTTGAAGCCGAGGGCGATCGCGCCGATAAAGGTGACGAAAATGCCGAGCTGAGCCGCCGCGCCCAGAAGCAGGGACTTCGGGTTAGCTATCAGCGGGCCGAAATCGGTCATCGCGCCGACTCCCATGAAAATAAGCGGCGGCAGGATGCCCATTTTATTGAGCTTATAGAAATAGTAGAGCATACCTGTGCCCTCTTCGGCGTTGAACATATCGGAGGCGAAGAGGTTGGACAGGAGCATACCCATGGCTATGGGGATAAGAAGCAGGGGCTCGAACTTGCGGCCTATTGCCAGATACAGAAGCACGCAGGCGATGACTATCATCACCATGCAGCGCCAGTCAAACTGGGCTATGCCCGTGCTTTGCAGGAAGCGGATTATTGCGTCTATCATTGCCGGGCCTCCTTACAGCGTCACGAGCAGGTCGCCCGTATTGACGGACGCGCCGACGCTCACGTTAACGGAGGAAACGACGCCGTCTGCCGGGGCCATTATCTCGTTTTCCATCTTCATGGCCTCGAGAATGAGCAGAACGTCGCCCGCCTTAACGCTGTCGCCGGGCTTTACGTTTATGCTGAGGATGGTTCCGGGCATGGGGCTGTTGACCGGGTTGCCGCCCGCGGGCGCGGCGGGAGCAGGCGCAGGCGCGGGAACAGCAGCGGGAACCGGAGCAGGGGCGGGAGCCGCGACAGGCGCCGGTGCGGGTGCTGCCGCGGGTGCGGGAGCCGCGACGGGCATTGCGCCGCCGCTCTCTTCAATATCGACCACATAAGCTTTTCCGTTTATGTATACGTTATATCTTTTCATTATTATGACCGTTCCTTTCTCAGCGAACCTGCCGTATATCGACGACCTTGAAGGGCTTGCCGCCCTCCATTTCCGTAACCGCGCCGATTATCGCGGCGGCTTCATCTCCGGGAATTTCCCCGGAAGCGGGCATGTTCTTATCCTTTTTCGGCTTTTCCGCAAGAAGCGCATGCATGATTTTCACGGCGAGCATTATTATAGCGAGCACGACTAGGCAGGTGCCGAGGCCGAGAGCCATAACAATGAGCGAGCCGCGAAGCTTTTCGCCAAGAGAAAGAGTGGCGATGAGTTCGGGATCTTGCATTTTTTCAATTATGCTCAATTCCAAAGTAAACCCTCCCAAAAATATTTTCAGCCCGGCAGCGATATTTTTTACAGGCAGAAAAAACGCCGTCAGGCTAAACCGAATATGTTCATAATATACCTGTTTTGCAATTTAGTAAAGGGCTATTATGCATAATAATTGGTTTAATTTGAGAAAAATATCAGAATAACTCGCAATAGTGAATTATCGCAGCCGGGCTTTTGGGCGACAGCACGCGATTCCCTGCACATTTTACGCGCCGGAACTATACGGCGTTGCCTTAAGCGAAAATAAACCCCGACCTGGATGATTGTTCAATCCAAATCGGGGTTTATGGTTTAATGATATTTGTCAGCAGCTAAGCGCTTGCAAAAATCAGAAGGTCTCGATAACTACGCCGGAACCGACGGTACGGCCACCCTCACGGATAGCGAAACGAAGACCCTTCTCAATAGCGATGGGGGTGATGAGCTCAACGTTCATGTCAACGTTATCGCCGGGCATGCACATCTCGGTGCCTTCGGGAAGGGTGATAACGCCGGTAACGTCAGTGGTACGGAAATAGAACTGGGGTCTGTAGTTGTTGAAGAAGGGAGTGTGACGGCCGCCCTCTTCCTTGGTGAGGACGTAAACCTGGCCCTTGAACTTGGTAAGGGGATGAATGGAGCCGGGCTTAGCAAGAACCTGACCTCTTTCAACGTCGGTCTTAGCGACGCCGCGGAGGAGGGTACCGACGTTGTCGCCGGCCTCTGCGTAATCGAGGGTCTTGTGGAACATCTCGGTGCCGGTAACGACGGTCTTCTTGGTCTCCTTGATGCCGACGATTTCAACTTCGTCGCCAACCTTGACCATACCACGCTCAACACGGCCGGTGGTAACGGTACCACGACCGGTGATGGTGAAGACGTCCTCGATGGGCATAAGGAAGGGCATGTCGGAAGCACGGTCGGGAGTGGGGATATAGTTATCAACAGCGTCCATGAGCTCCTTGATGCAGGCATACTCGGGAGCGTTTACATCGGTGGACTCGCTGATAAGAGCGTTAAGAGCGGAACCCTTGATGATGGGGATATCGTCGCCGGGGAACTCATACTTGGTGAGAAGCTCGCGAACTTCCATCTCAACGAGCTCGAGGAGCTCGGGATCGTCAACCTGGTCGCACTTGTTGAGGAATACGACGATAGCGGGAACGCCAACCTGACGGGCAAGAAGAATGTGCTCTCTGGTCTGAGCCATGGGGCCGTCGGAAGCAGCGATAACGAGGATGGAACCGTCCATCTGAGCGGCGCCGGTGATCATGTTCTTGATGTAGTCGGCGTGGCCCGGGCAGTCAACGTGAGCATAGTGACGAGCGTCGGTCTCATACTCAACGTGAGCGGTGTTGATGGTGATACCTCTTTCCTTCTCTTCGGGAGCCTTGTCGATGGCGTCATAAGCCTCGAACTGAGCCTTGCCCTGGAGGGAAAGATACTTGGTGATAGCTGCGGTAAGGGTGGTCTTGCCGTGGTCAACGTGACCGATGGTGCCGATATTTACGTGCGGCTTGGTTCTTTCAAACTTTTGCTTAGCCATAGTGAGTATATCCTCCTCAAATTTGAATTTTAAAGTTATTTAAGCGGAGTTCATCCCGCCCAGAGCTTATTATTCGCTCTAATTATTGATTAAATCAACGATTTCTGCCGTTCTCGGCAATGATTTTTTCCGCGATGTTCTTGGGGATCTGAGTGTAGTGGCTCGGCTCCATGCTGTACTGGCCGCGGCCCTGAGTGCGGGAACGCAGGTCGGTAGCGTAACCGAACATCTCGGAAAGGGGTACGTTCGCGTCGATATGCGTCGCGCCGACTCTTGTCTCCATGCCGGAGATCTGACCTCTTCTGGAGTTCAGGTCACCCATAACGTCGCCCATGTAATCCTCGGGGACGATAACGTTGACCTTCATGATGGGCTCAAGCAGGACGGGAGATGCCTTCTGGCAAGCCTCCTTGAACGCCATGGAGCCGGCGATTTTAAACGCCATTTCAGAAGAGTCGACCTCATGGTAAGAGCCGTCGAACAGCGTGACCTTAACGTCGACGACGTTGTAGCCGGCGAGAACGCCGGAGAGCATCGCGCCCTGAATACCTTCGTCAACAGCGGGGATATATTCCTTCGGAATAGCGCCGCCGACGATATTGTTGACGAACTCATAACCCTTGCCGGGCTCGTTGGGCTCGATGGTGATCTTAACGTGACCATACTGGCCCTTACCGCCGGACTGACGGGCATACTTGGTATCCACGGTAGCGGATTTGGTGATGGTTTCCTTGTAGGAGACCTGCGGCTTGCCGACGTTTGCCTCGACCTTGAACTCGCGCAGAAGTCTGTCAACGATGATTTCAAGGTGGAGCTCGCCCATACCGGCGATGATGGTCTGGCCGGTTTCTTCATCGGTATAGGTCTTGAAGGTCGGATCCTCTTCAGCAAGCTTCGCCAAAGCAATGCCCATCTTCTCCTGGCCCGCCTTGGTCTTCGGCTCGATAGCCACGCGGATAACAGGCTCGGGGAATTCCATGGACTCAAGAATTATCGGGTGCTGATCGTCGCAGAGTGTATCGCCGGTAGTCGTGTTCTTGAGGCCGACTGCTGCGGCGATATCGCCGGAATAAACCGTTTCGATATCTTCTCTGTGGTTGGCGTGCATCTGGAGGATACGGCCGAGGCGCTCACGCTGATGCTTCGTGGAGTTTATTACGTTGGAGCCTGCGTTAAGCTGGCCGGAATAAACGCGGAAGAATGCGAGCTTTCCTACATAGGGGTCCGTCATTATCTTGAAGGCAAGAGCGCTGAAGGGGGCGTTATCGTCCGCCGGACGCTCGTCCTCCTCCTCAGTGTCGGGATTGACTCCCTTGATGGGCGGAATGTCCACCGGGGCGGGCATATAGTCCACGACTGCGTCAAGCAGCTTCTGAACGCCCTTGTTTCTGTAAGAGGTTCCGCAGATTATGGGGACAAACTTGTTGTCGATGGTTCCTTTGCGGATGGCGCGCTTTATCATATCGGTGGGGATATCGCTTCCCTCGAGATAAAGCTCCATGATCTGGTCGTCGATATCCGCGACGGCTTCGAGCAGCTTAACGCGGTACTCCTTAGCGAGCTCGACCATGTCTCCGGGGATCTCCTCGACGCGCATATCCTTGCCCATTTCGTCGTAATAAACGTCAGCGTTCATCTCGACGAGGTCAATGATGCCGCGGAAATCGGATTCCTTGCCGATGGGGAGCTGGATGGGCACACCGTTGCACTTAAGCCTTTCGTGAACCATATCGAGGACGTTGTAGAAATCCGCGCCCATAATGTCCATCTTGTTGACATAGATCATTCTGGGGACGTGATAATGGTCAGCCTGGCGCCAAACGGTCTCAGACTGGGGTTCTACGCCGCCCTTTGCGCAGAGGACGGTAACGGAACCATCGAGAACGCGGAGCGAACGCTCGACCTCAACCGTGAAGTCGACGTGGCCCGGGGTATCGATGATGTTGATACGATGATCCTTCCAGAAGCAGGTCGTAGCGGCGGAGGTGATGGTGATGCCTCTCTCCTGCTCCTGCTCCATCCAGTCCATCGTGGCGGTACCGTCGTGCGTTTCGCCTATTTTGTAGTTGACGCCGGTATAAAAGAGGATACGCTCGGTGGTCGTAGTCTTTCCGGCATCGATATGCGCCATGATACCGATATTTCTTGTTTTTTCGAGTGAATATTGCCTTGGCATAAAAATTTCTCCTAAACTTCCCGACTATTACCAGCGATAGTGAGCGAACGCCTTGTTGGACTCCGCCATCTTGTGAGTATCCTCACGTTTCTTGACGGAGCTGCCGGTATTGTTGGCAGCGTCCATGATTTCGCCGGCAAGTCTCTCCTTCATCGTCTTCTCGCTGCGGGCTCTGGAATAAGTGGTGAGCCAGCGCAGGCCGAGGGTCTGGCGTCTGTCCGCTCTGACCTCAATGGGGACCTGATAGGTCGCGCCGCCGACACGGCGAGCCTTGACCTCCAGGCTGGGCATAATGTTCTCAAGAGCTTCGGTAAAGACGTCCAAAGGAGCTTTGCCCGTCTTATTTTCAATGATCGTGAAAGCGTCGTAAACTACCTTCTGTGCTACGCCCTTCTTGCCGTCGAGCATGATGCTGTTAACGAGCTTGGTGACGAGCACAGATTTGTAAAGAGGATCGGGCAGAACCTCTCTTTTAGGGACATTACCTCTTCTGGGCACTATACTTCCCTCCTTCATATTTTGATTTCACAGGTACTCGAAAGACAGCGGAGGTCCCGCTGCTCCCGTAATGCGCCCTGAGGTTTTTATAATGTATATAAAACATCAGGGCAGCCGGAAATTCCGGCGGTCTGACATAATAATCATGTCAAAATTGCGCGAGGATTATTTCTTGGGTCTCTTTGCGCCGTACTTGGATCTGGCCTGCTTGCGTCCGTTGACGCCCTGGGTATCGAGAGTACCGCGGATGATGTGGTATCTGACGCCGGGGAGATCCTTAACACGGCCGCCTCTGATCATAACGATAGAGTGCTCCTGAAGATTGTGGCCGACGCCGGGGATATAGGCCGTAACCTCATAACCGTTTGTGAGACGCACACGGGCTACCTTACGCAGCGCAGAGTTCGGCTTCTTGGGGGTCGAGGTTCTTACGGCGGTGCATACGCCGCGCTTCTGGGGAGCGCTCAGGTCAGTCTCCTTGTTCTTGAGAGTGTTGAGGCCCTTCTGAAGAGCAGGCGAAGTGGACTTATAGGCCGAAACTTCTCTTCCCTTTCTGACGAGCTGGTTAAAAGTAGGCATGAGTTTCCTCCTTTCCTCAAAAATATATTCTTTTAAGCGGCGAAGCGGAGCATGCCGCGAAAAAAGCATGGCCGCTTGAAAGGCACACTTATTCAGCGCTGCCTTTCAGCAACATCGATTGATTATATCAGAACAGCCGCATTTCGTCAATAAATTTAATCATAATTGAAAGAAAAAATTTACATAAAGATTGCGGCTGTTTTTTGTGTTTTTCTATACTTTTTGTTCGGGCGGCAGCTTTAGCGGCTCCCGCCGCGGCTTTCCGGCGTTCAGCGGGCGGCGCATGGTGACGCCGCCCGCCAATGGAAAAGTTTATTCTGCCTCGGTTTCATCCTCGGCGGGCTGCTCCTCTACGGGTTCCGGCTGAATTTCCTCAATCTCGAAATCTCTGTAAACGGAAAGGCCCGAGCCTGCGGGAATAAGCTTACCGATGATTACGTTCTCCTTGAGGCCGACGAGATGGTCAACCTTGCCCTTGATGGCGGCGTCGGTAAGGACCTTCGTGGTCTCCTGGAAGGATGCGGCGGAAAGGAAAGAGTCCGTCGCGAGAGATGCCTTGGTGATACCCATGAGAAGGCGCGTACAGGTGGCAGGTCTGAGCTCGGCTTCGCCTGCGGCAATGCGCTCTTCGATAGCCTTGTTCTCGGCTCTCAGCTCGGCGATATCAATGACGGAACCACTGAGAAGGTTCGTGTCACCGGAATCCTCAATTCTGACCTTGCGGAGCATCTGGCGGACAATGACCTCGATGTGCTTGTTGTTGATATCAACGCCCTGTTGCTGGTAAACCTTCTGAACCTCCTGGATAAGGTAGTTCTGGCAGGCTTCAACGCCGCGGACGCGAAGAACGTCGTGGGGATTGGGGATACCGTCGGTGATGGCGACGCCCTGCTCGACATGGTCGCCGGTCTTTACTCTGATGCCCGCGCTGATGGGGGTCTGGACGGTGCGAACGTCGCCGTCCGCGCCGGTGATGATGATGTTAACTGTGTTTTTCTTGGCTTCCTCGATGCTGACGGTGCCGGAGATTTCGGCAAGCAGGCACATCTTCTTCGGCTTTCTTGCCTCAAACAGCTCTTCAACTCTCGGAAGACCCTGCGTGATATCGTCGCCGGCGACGCCGCCCGTATGGAAGGTACGCATCGTAAGCTGCGTGCCGGGCTCGCCTATGGACTGGGCCGCTATGACGCCGACCGCTTCGCCCGCGCTGACGGGCTCACCGGTGGCAAGGTTTATGCCGTAGCACTTGGCGCAGACGCCGCGCTTGGCGCAGCAGTTAAGCACGCTGCGGACCTTGACGGAGGTGATGCCGTGGGCTTCAAGGACCTTTGCGTCTTTAGCAAGAAGCATATGGTTTTGGTCGAAGAGAACTTCGCCGGTCTTCTCGTCCTTTATGTCCTCAAGCGGGAAACGCCCATGGATAGCGTCCTTGAAAGTGAGGACGACCTGGCCCTTATCGTCAAGCGTCTCATGGGCCATGATGCCTTCGTTGGTGCCGCAGTCCGGCTCGCGAATAATGGTCTCCTGCGAAACGTCAACGAGACGGCGGGTAAGATAACCGGAGTCGGCGGTACGAAGGGCGGTATCTGCAAGGCCCTTTCTGGCGCCTCTGGAGGAAATGAAGTATTCGAGAACGGAGAGGCCTTCACGGAAGTTTGCCTTTATGGGGATTTCGATGGTCTTACCGGCGGTGTTCGCCATAAGGCCGCGCATACCGGCAAGCTGACGGATCTGAGCCATGCTGCCGCGGGCGCCGGAGTTTGCCATCATGTAGATGGGGTTGAACTCGTCGAGATTCTTCTGAAGGGCCTGCGTAACGTCCTGCGTCGTCTTTTCCCATTCCTGAACGACGAGACGGTAACGCTCGTCATTGGTGATAAAGCCGCGCTTATACTGCTTTTCGATGTTGAGCACCTTGCCCTCGGTCTCGTGAATGAGGGTCTGTTTGGCTTCGGGGACCGTCATGTCGGAGATGGAGATGGTGATGGCGCTCTGCGTGGAGTATTTGTAGCCCATGGCCTTGATGCTGTCGAGCACGACGGTGCTAACGGTGAAGCCGTGGACGTTTATGCAGCGGTCAACGATGTCGCCCAGCTTTTTCTTGTCGACCATGAAGTCGATTTCGTAAACGAGCTCGTTGCCGGGGATGGTTCTGTCAACGAAGCCGAGATCCTGCGGGATGGGCTCGTTGTAGATGATGCGGCCCGCCGTGGTAACGACCATGCCGGTATAGGTCTTGCCGTCGATGACCTTCGTGCGGCGGACCTTGATGGGCTGGTGCATTCCGATAACGTGGTTATTGTAGGCGAGCGTGACCTCCTCCTCGTCGCGGAACATGTGGTATTCGCCGCGCTCGAGCTTTTCCTTCTCGGCCTTTTCGACCTCCTTGTCCTCATAGAGGTGGGAATAACCGTCCTCCACGCGGGCCATGGTGAGGTAATAGGAGCCGAGTATCATATCCTGCGTGGGGACGGTTACGGGATGTCCGTCCTGCGGGCGCAGGAGGTTGTTGGCGGAAAGCATGAGGATTCTCGCCTCGGCCTGAGCCTCAGCGGAAAGGGGAACGTGAACAGCCATCTGGTCGCCGTCGAAGTCGGCATTGAAGGCCGTACAGACGAGGGGATGGAGCTTTATCGCGCGGCCCTCAACGAGCACGGGCTCGAAGGCCTGGATGCCGAGGCGGTGGAGCGTAGGCGCGCGGTTGAGCATGACGGGATGCTCCTTGATGATAACGTCAAGCGCGTCCCAGACCTCGTTCTGGCCCTTGTCGACCATCTTCTTGGCGCTCTTTATGTTGCTCGCGACGCCGTCCTCAA
>JAEEUX010000040.1 GCA_016290695.1 Oscillospiraceae bacterium | reverse complement strand
CCTTGGGGTCAACGTCGCTGCCCATTATCCCGCTCGGCTTGCCGAAGGTGTGGATAAAGTAATCGGGAGACATGCCCATGCCGCCCCCCTGCCCCGCCGGAGCGGGCTGCGGTTCGTCAGGCATGTGGGATATGCCGTCGGTAATGAGCGCGGAGGAAAAGGCGAGGATACCGCCGAAAACATCGCTGTTTTTGAGGCCGTTGCGGATAGCGCCGTAGCCGCCCATGCTAAGGCCGCCGATATATGTATCCTCGCGCGTCTTGGAAAGATTGAAGGCGCGGCGCGTAAACTCGACGAGCTCCTTGCAGATGAACTGCTCATAGAGGGCGTCGCGCTTGACGTCGTCTATATAAAAGCTGTTTTCGCCCGAGGGACAGAAGATGGCGATGCGGTGCATCTGCGCCAGCTCCTGAATGCTGCTGCCGCGCAGCCAGTCGGAGTGGGAGCCGGAATAACCGTGCAGAAGATAGAGAGAACGCAGAGGCTTGTCGAGGTCTACCGTGACGCCGGGGATGGGGAACACGGGCGCTTCGACGGGGACTACCGCCGTAACGTCGGTGTTGCGGTGAAGTGTCGTGGAATACATGGTGAATTCAAATACTGCCATTTGGGAACTTCCTTTCATATACATTATTATAATTAACGAAAAACGCCGAGAGGAAAGCTGCTGGCACGCAATGGAATATTAAGCGATTATTAAATTCTATTATACCGTTCAATTTGTCTAATGACAATATGTATATATTATTTTTTATATAAATTTTCATGCAAATTGACATGACTGAGGGAAAGGCATATACTATATAGCATATCAAGCAAACAATCATCGGGAATGGAGAATGTATATGAGCGATTTTGTAATGAATACCGAGGGCGAGTTCGGCGGGCAGATAGTGCAGGAGCTAAGCTCCATGTTCACCGGGCCTTCACCCTTTAACGAGGTGTACAAGCAGTGGGGCGACAGGCTCCTTTATATGGACAGCAGCGTGGTTCCCGGTGCGTTTCAGATGAATACCTCATGGTATATAAACGCCCCGGATTTTAACCCCCTGCCTTACCACGAGGAGCATGTCCACGATTTTGACGAGCTCGTCGGCTTCATCGGCTCTAACCCCGAGGATAAGTATGACCTCGGCGGCGTTATCGAAATAGGCATAAACGGCGAAATGCACAGGCTTACGAAAAGCTCCATCATCTTCATGCCTGCCGGGATGAAGCATTTGCCGCTGGCAATCCTGGAGCTGCGCCGCCCGATTCTGCATTTCTCGGTTTCCATGAACCCGACCTATTACTGTAAGCGCACGAAGGACGAGTGACATGGTCTCGAGCGCCACATGGAGGTATGTGGTTAGTAAGTCGAATTAAATAGTAGATTATTATGTGATAAATCAATAATAAAATAGTGTGGTATAATGTTAATAGGTTGGTGATAGAATGAAAGATTATATATTTATAATAGGACCAAGTGGAGTTGGGAAAACTACATTAGCTAAAGCTTTATTTAAACATTATAAAGGTGTCTATTTTGAACAAAATATGATTCCTGAGTTTGGAATACCTGATGATGTGGATGAAGGCAAATATGAAGAAGAAGTATTATGGGAAAGCTCTATTGAATTATTAAAATATTTTCATTATAAAGGAATAAAAAATATAATTGCATTGGATTTTAATGATTTAAGAACTAGAGAAATACCATCTATATTTAAAGGAACAAATTTTATAACTTTAAAACTTATTTCTTCAAATTATGAACAAAACAAAAATCAAATGCTTTCACGGGGAGAAAAAGGATTAGTTGATTTAGAATTGTTAGAAGTATCAACTAAAAAAATAATGAATAGAGGATTACTCCCTAATGAAGTTTTAATAGATATTGCTAATAAATCAAGAGAAGAAGTTTTAAAAGAGGCAATTAATATTATAGATAATTATGATAGTAAATTAGATTATGAATATGCTGAACCATCAAAAGAATTCTTTTATTCATGGGTTCAAAGTGACGGATTAAGAAAGTAAAACAATCGGAAGATTAAGATATTATGAGAAAAATAAAAAATGATTTATGGTGCGGATAATATCTTTTTTTATTTTTGCCACTTAAAAAAAGGCAAGCACATCTCAGAAAGAAGTAGTTCCATTTGCTGTTTTCTAATCAGGATTTAAAAAAGCTTATCGTTCCGCTCATTATCGAGCAGGTTTTGAACTCCGCCATAGGCACGATTGATACGCTGATGGTATCGAACGTGGGAAGCGCGGCGCTTTCCGGCGTTTCGCTCGTAGACTCGATAAACAAGCTCATAATATTCCTTTTCACGGCTCTTGCGACGGGCGGCGCTATCATCTGCGCGCAGTATATCGGGCGGCGTGACGGGAAAAACGCGGACAAGGCGGCGCGTCAGGTGCTTATGGCCTCGCTGCTGCTGTCTCTGCTCGTTTCCGCGCTGAGCCTTGTGTTCCGCCGGGGCATACTGCGGCTCATTTTCGGCTCGGTGGAAGAGGACGTTATGCTCGCCTCACTCGATTATTACCTAATAACGATATTTTCCTATCCCTTCATCGCGGTTTTCAACGCGGGGAGCGCGCTTTACCGCGCGGCGGGAAATTCCAAGCTCTCGATGAAAATATCGCTCATCGCCAACCTTGTTAACATCGCGGGAAACTACCTGCTGCTTTTCGTCATCCCGATGGGCGTGCGCGGCGCGGCGCTTTCGACGCTTGCCTCCTACGGCTTCAGCGCGCTGGTGCTGCTATATACGATGCGCAGCCCCAATCACGGCTTTGATATGGGCAGGCTGCGCGATTTCCGCGTAGACACGAGGATGATACTGCGCGTACTGGCGATAGGACTCCCGACGGGCATTGAAAACTCGATGTTCCAGTTCGGCAAGCTCATCGTACAAAGCACGGTTTCGACGCTCGGCACCGTGGCTATCGCCGCGAACGCGCTTGTGGTCGTGCTCGAATTTCTGAGCAGTATGCCGTCTCAGGCCATCGGCACGGGGCTTATGACCGTCGCGGGGCAGTGCATCGGCGCCGGGCGGCTCGACGAAGCGAAATACTACATAAAAAAGCTTACGCTGTGGTCGTTTATCATCCTCGCTGCGGCTGATTTGCTGGTAATGGCAATAACGCCTGCGGCCATCCACTTCGCCGGGATGGACAGCGAGACCGGCTCGCTCGTGATGAAAACGATGGTTATTATAACAATAATAAAGCCCTTCCTCTGGCCTCTGGCCTTCGTCCCGTCCTCGGGCATGAAGGCTGCAGGGGATGTTCGCTTCGGGATGATTGTCTCGACGGTCTCAATGTGGGTCTCCCGCGTCGCGCTTACGGCGCTTTTGTGTCGCGTCTTAGGCGTCGGGCTCGTGGGTATATGGTGCGGCTATTTTGCGGACTGGGCCGTTCGCAGCGTCGCGTTCACCCTGCGCTACAGGAGCGGGAAATGGGCTGACCATGAGCTTATATCATGATTCTTGCAAGGAGATGACAAATATGGGAAACATTGACCCGAAATGGGGAAGCTGGGCGACGCCGCCGAAGCCTTTCGAGGAATCGGATTTTGCCGAGACTTACAGCACCGAGGTCTTGGTGGTCGGGGCAGGCATTTGCGGCATGGCCTGTGCCTACAGCGCGGCGGAGAAGGGCTGCAAGGTCGCCGTAATAGAGAAGTTCGGCTCCTACCACGGCTTTGCCTTCAACGTCGGCGTCGTGAACTCCAAATTTATGCGCAGCCTCGGCATTGTGAACGACCCGGACGAGATCGCGCGCGAATGGATAAAGCGCTGCGGCAACCGCTGCAACGAGCGCATCGTGCGCCTTTTCACGGACTACAGCGAGGAAGCCATGGACTGGGCGATAGACCTCGCGCAGCGCCCGGGTTACGGCGTGAAAATTAACCTTCAGGGCGCGGTCTACAAGGGGGATACCTACTGCGAGAAATACGGCGCGCACTCGTTTTTTGACGGGCCCGTCGCCCGTCAGGGCAAGTTCGGCGGCCTCAACGAGCTAATGGAGCCCATGTATCAGGAATCCCTTAAGCTCGGAACGCAGTATTTTTTCAACACGAAGATGGAGCAGCTTATTAAAGAAAACGGGCGCGTCGTCGGCGCGGCGGCAAGGCGGGCCGACGGCAGCCTCATCGCCGTAAGAGCCTCCAGGGGCGTCCTGGTCTCCACGGGCGGCATCGGCGGTAACGACGAGATGTGCGCCGACCTTGCACCGATAGCCAACAAGGTCGCGGCGAAGGTGAATTTCCCGAAGGGTGTAGACCTCGGCGAAGGGCATCGCGCGTGCCTATGGGCGGGCGCGGCCTTTGAGGATGAGCCTTTCCCGACGATGATGCACCCGCAGGCTATACGCGAGTCCAATTACTGCTTCCTCTACGTTACGCCGAAGGGCAAGCGCTTCATGAACGAGGATAATTACCTGCAGGGGCGCAGCATCGGCATTATCAAAACCGGCTACAAATGGTGCTGGACTATCTTCGACTCCGCATGGGCGGAGAAGATACCCGAAACGCTCAAATACGGCGGAGGCATCTACTGGGGTGAGAGCTTTGAATACGTCGGAGGGAAGGAATTCGACGAGGAAGCCGTCGGCAAAAAGATTAGAGCGAGCCTTAAGGGCAGCTCCACGGTGCAGGCCGACACTCCGCGCGAGCTTGCCGAGAAGATGGGAGTAGACGCGGATACCTTCGTCGAAACCTTTGAAAACTATAACCGCATGTGCGCAAACGGCCATGACGACGAATTCGGAAAGCGCAGGGAGCTGCTTATTCCGCTGGATAAGCCGCCGTATTTTGCGCGCAGGTTCGGCCCCGCGCTGCTCTCCGTTTGCGGCGGCGTCAAGGTGGACGAGAAGTTCCGCGCGCTCGACGAGAATAACGAGGTCGTGCCCGGCCTCTTCGTCCTCGGCAACACCATGGCGGGCCGCTACGGGGTGGATTACCCCATGCTCCTGCCGGGCAACAGCACCGGCTCCGGCCTCACCTACGGATACCTCCTCGGGCGCTGGTTCGCGGAGGGAAGAGTGTGAATCCATAGAAATACAGGAAAGCACGCAGGGTTTATTTTGCTTGATGGACCCGGCCTGTCCTTTTCTTTTTAGCGCCGCTGTGTATTGCGTTTTTTAAGGCAATTATGTATAATTATTACATATCGGTTAATGCTGCGTATCGGAAAGGAGCTCGTTCCATGGAATTTGTGAAAACAAGATACGGCACGCTTCACGGAGTTTGTCAGGATGGATTCAGCACCTTTTTCGGCGTTCCTTATGCAAAGCCGCCTGTTGACGAGCTTCGCTGGCGGCCGCCGGAGCGCCCTGCGGTATGGGATGGGATACTAAACGCCTATTCCTTCGGCGCGCGCGAGCACCAGCTCCCGCAGGATGGGGATACGTTTTACGGCAGGGAGTTTTACTCCGATCCCGATTTTCTCCCGCCTATGAGCGAGGATTGCCTTACGCTCAACATCTGGACGCCTGCCGAGAGCGAAACGGATAAGCTGCCGGTTGCGGTCTGGATACATGGCGGCGCGTTTACGCATGGCTTCGGCTCGGAGATGGAGTTTGATGGCGAGGCTTTCTGCCGCCGTGGGGTAATTCTCGTTACGATAAATTACCGCCTCGGCGTTTTCGGCTTCCTCTGCCATCCGGCTTTGGCGGCGGAAAACGGCGGCCGCTGCGGCAATTACGGCATACTTGACCAAATTGCCGCGCTCAAATGGGTAAAGGAAAACATCGCCGCTTTCGGCGGCGACCCGGAGCGCATAACCGTTCTCGGCCAGTCCGCCGGTGCTATGAGCGCGCAGATACTCACGCAGTCGCCTTTTTCAAAGGAACTTATCTGCGGTGCCGTTTTTCAGAGCGGCGGGGGCTACAACACCGGGATAGGGAACCTTCATACGCAGGAGCACGCCTCAAAGCTCGGGCTTATGTTTGCGGAATATGTAGGCGCTGACAGCGCCAAAGCGCTGCGAAAGCTCAGCCCTAAGCAGCTCATGGACGGCGTTTGGCGCATGATGAAAACGGAGAATTTCACCGGCATACCCTTCGCGCCGGTCATAGATAATTACGCGATACTCGAAAACTCGGACGTTGCCGTTGAAAAGGGCCGGGACGCAGAGATAAACTACCTGCTCGGCAGCAACAAAAATGACCTCGGCGTAACGCCGGAAATGCTCTCCACGGGCGAGCGCGGCAAGCTTTGGTATGCCTGCCTCGATTTCGCTTCGCTGCGCTATAAAAGACCCGGCAGCGTTTACGTTTATTCCTTCGAGCGCGCGCTCAAGGGCGACGATGCGGGCGCGTTCCACTCGGCGGAGCTTTGGTACGTTTTCGGCACGCTCGGGCGATGCTGGCGCATGATGCCGCCGCAGGACTATGCTCTTTCCGAGACAATGACGGACTATTGGTGCAATTTCATCAGCAAAGGAAACCCCAACGGCGGCGAGCTTCCGCCGTGGAGCACCTGCTCGGGCGACGAAGGTGCGGTTATGGTGTTTGATGCGTGAAAAACAAAAAACAGCGGGCTGAAAGACTTTTGAAGTATTTCAGCCCGCATTTAAATTATTCTGCCTCACAGCGGCATGCTATCCAAAAGCTTCAAGCCGAAGCTATCGGCGAAATCGCGGCAATCCTTAATCGCGGTTTCGGCTTCTTCATCCGTGAAATGCTTGGGATGGTGGGCGTCTACGCCGATAATAAGGTCGTTTCCTTCCTCGGCGGCAGCCTCGAAGAAGAGACCGCGTGGATACCAGCGCAGCTCTCGCATGCCGAGCGCGTTGACCTCAAGCGGCATTCCCGCCGCCTTCGCCGCGCGGCATATCCGGCGCGCCTGCTCTGAATAGGCCTTCTCGCTGCCCGTGAAATTGGCTATATCCGGGTGCGCGACGTAGAGAAAATCGCCGGATTCTATCGCGGCGACGACCTGGTCGGTGTAAAGCTCAAGGAGCTTAGCGTCGTCAAACGCGACGCCGAGATAGCTGCTCTGCTCGTCCAGCGAATAATAATGATGCCCCAAAAGCAGGTATTCGCAGGGGTAATCGGCTATGATAGCCTTGAATTCCGGCCAGAGCGCGACGTAGTATTCTGCCTCAAGGCCGATGTGAATGTCGATTTTACCGGCAAATTCGTCCCGCAGCGCGCAGATGGAGGCGAAATAATCGCCAAGCTCGGAAAGCGCCATGCGCGGCTTTGAAACGTAGCCGTTTTTGTAGGGGAAGGGGGCGTGATCCGAAAAACCGAGCGTTTTGAGCCCGGCGCTAACCGCCGCCTCGACAAACTCCCTGTCGCTGCCCTTCGCGTGATGGCAGCGGTATGTGTGGGTATGGTAATTTGAAACTAAATCAAGCAAGGGTTTCACCTCTGCTTATTATTCTATCGCCTTTAAGGAAGCTCTGCAAGCTTAATCGTAAGGGCCGCCTTTTACAAGCAGAACTTCGTCGTTCTTTATGCTTTGTGTTCGATAACCCATTGAAGCAAAGCTTCGTACTTCATGCTCCCATCGGCAACAGAGAGGCCAATATTAACCAGTTCGTCATCCGTGCATTTAATCCGTATACCATTCATTTCAAGGAATGAGAGCATAACATAAATGCCGATTCTCTTATTACCGTCTAAAAACGCATGATTTGAAATCAAGGCATAGCCGAGTCGGGCTCCCTTTTCTTCTTTAGTAGGATAGAATTCCTGATCGCCGTATCCGGCAAATGCAGCCTCGATAGCACTGTCCAGCAGCGCTTCATCCCGTAAGCCAATGCCGCCGCCGGTGGCTTCTGCCATGATTTTGTGGAGCAACAATATCTTTTCCTTTGAGAATCGTATCATTTCGCAAGTTCCTCAAATGCGGCTCTGTGCTGTGTCAGAATCCGGGACGCAATAAAGTTGAATTTCTCGTCCTCTGTCATGTCGATTTGCGGCTCCGTGTCAAGGTCAATCACAAGCATTTTCGGACGGTTATCCTTAATAACAACAACATGCCCCTTTGCCTCTGCCAATCTTGCTACATCGGCAAAATTTTGATTTGCCTCTGCCGCAGTTACAATGGCGCTGGTATCAATTGACATAAAATCTACCTCCGAGGAAAGTATAACACAATACAGGCGAAAATCAACCTGTTTATGTCGGACACAAGCTAAGTGCGCCTGCCTGGTTCTTTAAAGCTGCACTGAGATAGAATACGACGAAGTTTCATTTCGGTAATTGAGCCGTAAGGACTATGTATAGGTGCGTATAATTTCCTCAGCGACCTCGCGGCGGGAAACGCATCTGTCCATGGCCTGCTTTTCTATATAGCGGTGCGCCTGCGGTTCGTCCATTTTAAGCTCGGAGATAAGGAGCCATTTGGCGCGGTTGACTATGCGTATTTCCTCCATTTTTTCTTCAAAGGAGAGCGTTTTCTTTTCCATGCCTCTCAAGCGCTCACGCATGCTTGCCATCCAGTCGAGCGCGAGGGAAAGAACCTGCAGGCTCACGGGCTTCGGAAGCGTGAAAACGCCGTGCTCGGCGACCTTTTCCCGAACCTCGTTGTGTATTTCCGCCTTCACGAGCAGGAGAACGACGGTTCCGGCAGCCTTGCCTATGTCGATGGCGAAACGTGTCCCAACCTCGTCCGGCAGGGGAGAATTGATTATGACGTAATCAAAACTGCGCTCCGACCAGATCCTTTTGGCCGCGCTGACATTACCCACCGTCTGGACGGGCGCATAACGCGCCTCCGGGAGCAGGGAAGAAAGAGCTGTATTCAGTTTTTCTGCCGAAGATACGACGAGAACGCTGTAAACACGCTCTTTCAGACTCATTGTAACTGACTCCCTTGATACACTTACAGCTTGCAGTAAATAGAAAGTATTTCGGGCGGAATGTGCTCGCGGATAAAGCCGCTCGCGGAGGCAATTTTGCATGCCTCGCGGAAGGAATCGGGGAGCTTATCGAAGCGTGAAAGCTCCTCCGCGCTTGCCTTGTAGAAATTTATGTCCGCCGAGTCGGGGAGCTTGAGCGAGCGCTCTATCCCGCCGAGACCCGCGTAAATCATCAGCGCGAAGGCAAGATAGGGGTTGGCAAAAGGATCAGGGGAGCGAAGCTCGGCGCGGCGGTATTTTCCCGCAGCGGCAGGGATCCTGATGAGCTGCGATCTGTTTTCGGCAGACCATGAGATATAACGGGGGGCCTTATTGCGCCCGAGGCGGCGGTAAGAATTCTCCGAGGGGTTCAAAAACGCCGTCATGTCCTTTATGTTTTCAAGAATTCCGGCAATCATGGAGTTAAATACAGCGTCGTTTTCCGAGTTCGTCGGCGCCATATTGATATGAAACCCGTTGCCGGGGCTGCTTTCGATGGGCTTGGGCGAAAAATCGGCAAAGAGCCCGTTGCGGTAAGCAACCGTGTTAACAACGCGCTGGAACATCATAACGTTGTCGGCTGCGGAAACCGCGCCGGAATACTGAAAGTCTATTTCGTTCTGCCCGGGGCCTTCCTCGTGGTGCGAGCTTTCCGGGCGAATCCCCATCTGCTCCAGCGTGAGGCAAATCTCACGGCGGACGTTTTCACCGTGATCCTCCGGGGCGACGTCCATATATCCGGCCCAGTCGCTGGGAACGGTAGTCGGAGTGCCGTTATCGTCAAGGAGGAAAAGGTAAAATTCCTGCTCAGCGCCGAAGGTAAATTCGTACCCGGCGCTTTTTGCTTTTGCGACGGCCTTTTTGAGCAGATTTCGCGTGTCGCATCCAAAGTCCCTGCCGTCCGGGTAAGTGATGCTGGAGAACATTTGCACGACGCGCCCGTGCTCGGGTCGCCAGGGGAGCGGCATGAGCGTGTCCGGCTCGGGATGGAGCAAAAGGTCGCTGCGCGTTTCGTCCCCGAATCCGGCGATGGAGGAAGCGTCGAACGCGATGCCGTATTCAAAGGCGCGGGGCAGCTCGCCCGGCATGATGGAAATATTCTTCTGCTTGCCAAAGACGTCGCAGAAAGCAAGACGTATGAATTTAACGTCCTCCTCCTGTGCGTATTGAATTACCTCGTCCTTTGAATATTTCATAACGTCCTCCTGATATGTTAATTGGCAACGTACATTTGCCTGTACGGGTTCTTGCTGTCCGGGGTGACGACGGTGAAGGGCGCGGAAAGGATTTCATCCATGTCGTAGCCGAAAACGGCGCAAAACTCCGCGATATGCCCGCGCAGCTCGCTCTTATCCGCTTCGTCGGCAGCTCGCGCCGTGACCTGCTCGGGGAAGGTAACGCCCTTGCAGTCCGAACGGAGGAAAATCTTGCCGCCGTGCATGCCCGTGCAGGGGAAGAAGCCGACGGCCTTATCCTGCGGAGTGTGGAGATTGAGGACGACTATCACGCCGCCCGCCTGATACTCTCCGAGAAAGCTTCCGGCCTTGCCGCCTATTACCATGAGCGGGATCTTTTCCTTGTAGGCCTTCATGTGTATGCCCGCGCGGTAGCCCGCGTTGCCGTTTACGAGGATTTTGCCGCCGCGCATGGCGTAACCCGCAGCGTCGCCTATGTTGCCGTGGATGATGATTTTGCCCTCGTTCATCGTGTCGCCCACGGCGTCCTGCGTGTTGGCCCGGACGGTTACGACGCCGCCGTTGAGGTAAGCGCCGAGAGCGTTGCCCGGAACGCCGTGGATTTCGATGTTTTTGCCCGCCATTCCGGCCCCGATGAAGCGCTGCCCGCAGCAGCCTTCAATGAGGCAGTTTTCCGGCGTTTCACGAATTTTTTCGTTTATGGCTCTGTAATCGAGCCCTTCCGCGTTTATCGTTTTCATATTATACCACACCCCCAAACTTTTTTCTACGTATTTCCGAAGAAAAGGCGGCGGTAGTCGCGCCCCGCTTCATCCTGTCAAAATCTATCGAGGCGAGGGGTACTTTATCTCTGATGAGGGAAGTATATATTCCGGCGCGCTCATCGCAGCCTATGAGCATGAAGCCCTTGAGGAAGCCGTCTTTTGTGAAAAGACGCTTGAGCGAGCCGTCCGTCTTTTCCTCGTAAACCTCGCCATCATAGCTGCCCGCCGTCATGGCGTGCAGGCCGAAAAAGCCTATGGAGTTCATCGGCATGCCCTTGTCGAATACTTCGCTGCCGCCGGCCATATTTACGCCTGCGGTTCGGCCCTGCATATAGGCGTTTGGCAGTATCGCAAGGACGCGCTTCTGCCCTGTGGTGACGTCGTCGCCCTCGGCGCAGTCTCCGGCGGCGTAAACATCGGGGATGCTCGTTTCCATGCGTTCTGATACGACTATGCCGCGGTTAACGTTGCCGCCTGCGTCCTTAACAAGCGCCGTGTTTGGGCGGACGCCCACGGCGAGCACGAGTACGTCAAAATCAACGCTCGCGCCGCTTTTCATCTCCGCCTTGCCTCCCTTGAAGCGCTCAACGCTGTCGGCAAGGAGGAAGCTTACGCCCTTATCCTCAAGCCAGCGCTGCATTATGGCGGCACAATCGGCGTCCAGAACGCTTGAAAGCACCCTGTCCGCAAGGTCGCATACCGTTACGCTTCCGACGCGCTCCAAAATTCCCTCGGCGCACTTTAGCCCGATAAGCCCCGCGCCGACTATGAGGACGCGGCTCGTTTCGGTAAGCGCCTTTTCAAGCTCGAGCGTGTCGTCGAGCGTCATGAAGGAGTATTTTTCCTTAACGCCGTCAAGCCCCTCCATCGGAGGCACAAAGGGGGAAGAGCCCGCCGCGACGCAGACGGAATCATAGGGGAGAACGGCGCCGTCGTCAAGCGTTACCGCGCGCGCTTCGGGGTCTATTTTTGCCGCGCTGCGCCCGTAGAGGACGCGGCAGGCGTTGCGCTCGTAAAAATCGGGGCTTCTGTAGAGCATGCGCTCAGTGTCGGTTTTGCCCTGCAAATAATATGAAATGAGCGGGCGGCAATATACCGGGTGCTTTTCCCGGGATACGACCATTATTTCGCCCTCGCTGTCCGCGCTGCGTATGCCCTCGATGCAGGCCGCAGCCGCGACGCCGTTTCCGATGATGACGTATTTTTTCATTCCGCTGCGCCCCTTTCCTCATAGACTATCGCGCCGTTCGGGCAGCCCTTTACACAGGCGGGCTCGCCGCAGGAATTTTGCAGACAAAGCTCGCATTTTTGCATTACGCCGCCCTCGTTAGGCGCGAGCGCACCGTAGGGGCAGACGAGGACGCAGGTGAAGCAGCCGACGCATTTGTTTTTGTCGATGCGGATAACTTCGCCGTCCTTTGAAAGCGCCCCGGCGATGCAGCTTTTTACGCACATGGGGTCCGTACAGTGACGGCAGGACACGGCGTAGGAAATCCTTTCGTCGCCCTCGACGTGGATTCTCGGGTAAATGGGCTTGCCCTTGAGCGCGAGCGCCATATCCGTCATGCCGGAATTGGCAAAGGCACAGTTATATTCGCATAAATGGCAGGCAAGGCACCATTTTTCGTTAACATATACTCTCTTCATGTTTTTAATCTCCATTCTGCCGCTTGCAGCACAAAGCCATAATAATCTCCCAAGCGGCAGATGGAGATTATGGCATGTGCCGTGTCCTCACGGCACGCCTTTAATTGAGTGATAGCGTGATTTTTCACGCTATCACTCTCCCGCGTGCGCTATTCCGAGTATTTCCAGCTCTTTTTCGTTCAGCCCGACGCCGCGCAGCATGAGGCGGTTGCCCTTGAGCGCTTCGATGGAGTTGATGCCCATGCCGCCCATGAGCTCCATTATCTCGTGCCGCCATGCCGTCATGAGGTTTACAAGGCGCTGGCTGCCGATATCGGGGTTAAGACGCTTAACAAGGTCGGGGCGCTGCGTCGCTATGCCCCAGTTGCATTTGCCGCTCTGGCAGGTCCTGCAAAGGTGACAGCCGAGCGCGAGAAGAGCCGCCGTGGCTATATAGCAGGCGTCCGCGCCGAGCGCCACGGCCTTTACTACGTCGGCTGCGCTGCGTATCGAGCCGCCCACGACGAGCGAGACCTTGTTGCGTATGCCCTCGTCGCGCAAGCGCTGGTCAACGGCGGCGAGCGCGAGCTCTATCGGGATGCCGACGTTATCCCTTATGCGCGTGGGCGCGGCACCCGTTCCGCCGCGGAAGCCGTCTATCGCGATTATGTCCGCGCCGCTGCGGGCTATGCCGCTTGCTATCGCCGCGATATTATGCACCGCCGCGACCTTTACAATGACGGGCTTAGTGTATTCCGTGGCTTCTTTTAAGGAGAAAACAAGCTGGCGCAGGTCCTCTATCGAATAAATATCATGGTGCGGTGCGGGGGAGATGGCGTCCGAGCCCTCGGGTATCATCCTTTTGCGTG
>JAEEUX010000039.1 GCA_016290695.1 Oscillospiraceae bacterium | reverse complement strand
GATACTGCAAATGCTCATGCTCAAGCCGACGCTCGCCATCCTCGACGAAACGGATTCCGGCCTCGACGTTGACGCCGTGAGGACCGTCTCGCGCGGGGTGGAGGAATTTCGCAAGGATAAGGACGCTTCGCTGCTCATCATCACCCATTCCGCCGCGATACTTTCTGCGCTCAAGGTGGACAGGGTTCACGTTCTTGTAAACGGAAGCATAGTCGCGGAGGGCGGCGCGGAGCTTATCTCCGAAATCGAGCAAAACGGTTTTGCCAGATTCGAGGAGGCGGCGGAATGAGCGGAGAAAAAACTATCATCGAAGACGTAGACCGCAGTTTTTACGATTTCCGCAACGAGGAAAAGGACGCATGGAAGGTAAAAAGCGGCCTCACCCCGGAAATAGTCGCGCAGATTTCCGACGAAAAGAACGACCCGGACTGGATGCGTGAATTTCGCCTGAAGTCTCTTGAAATATTCAACCGCAAGGAAATGCCGGACTGGGGTCCCTCCATCGAGGGTCTTGACATGGACAATATCGTCACCTACGTCCGCCCGAACACCGAGCGCATGCACACGAGCTGGGAGGACGTTCCCGCGGATATAAAGGACACATTTGAGCGCCTCGGCATCCCTCAGTCGGAACGCACAAGTCTTGCGGGCGTCGGCGCGCAGTACGATTCCGAGCTGGTTTACCATAACGTGCGCGCGGAGGTTGCGGCGCAGGGCGTCGTTTACACGGACATCGAAAGCGCGCTGCACGGCGAATACGGCGATATGATACGCGAGCATTTCATGAAGCTCGTGCCGCCTTCGGACCATAAGTTCGCCGCGCTGCACGGCGCGGTCTGGTCGGGCGGCTCGTTCGTGTACGTCCCGAAGGGAGCCTCCGTCGAGATACCGCTCCAGTCGTATTTCCGGCTCAACTCCCCGGGCGCGGGACAGTTTGAGCATACGCTCATTATCGTGGACGAGGGCGCTCGGCTGCATTTCATCGAGGGCTGCTCCGCGCCGAAATATAACGTCGCCAATCTTCACGCCGGCTGCGTCGAGCTGTTCGTGGGCAAAAACGCGACGCTGCGTTATTCGACCATCGAGAACTGGTCGAAAAACATGTATAACCTCAATACGAAGCGTGCCCGCGTGGAGGAGGGCGGCAGGATCGAATGGGTTTCCGGCTCCTTCGGCTCGCACGTTTCCTATCTTTACCCCATGAGCGTACTCAGCGGCGAGGGCGCGCGCAGCGAGTTTACTGGCGTAACCTTCGCGGGCAAGGGTCAGAACCTCGATACCGGCTGCAAGGTCGTCCACAAGGCGCCGCGCACATCGAGCTACGTGAACACGCGCTCCATATCGAAAAGCGGCGGCATAAGCACCTTCCGCAGCGCCGTCGTGATAGACCCCGGCGCCGAGGACAGCACCTCCTCCGTTTCCTGCCAGTCCCTCATGATAGACTCCGCCTCGCGCTCCGATACCGTCCCGGTGATGGACGTTCGGACGAGCCGCGCAGACGTGGGGCATGAGGCGAAGATCGGGCGCATTTCGGACGACGCGGTGTTCTATTTAATGAGCCGGGGACTCAGCGAGGAGGAGGCGCGCTCGCTCATAGTGAGCGGCTTTGCCGAAAACGTCTCCAAGGAGCTGCCGCTTGAATACGCCGTCGAAATGAATAATCTCATAAGAATAGAAATGAAGGGGGCGATAGGCTGATGAAGACTGTTGTAAACGAGCCTCTTGCGAAAACCTTCGGCTGGCTCCGCGTAAACGGAACGGAAGTGGACGCGCCGGAAAACGCGAAAAAGCTCAGCCTGAGCCTCAGCGAAAACGAGGAAAGAACCGTCGCCGTCGAAAATGCGGCCCAAATCGAGGCTGTGCTCGCCAAGGGCGCGACGCTTAAACTTATCCAGCTTCGGCGCGGCGGGAATGAAACGCTTGTCAGCGATATCCGCGTTAACTGCGCGGAGGGCGCGCGCTTCGAGTGGTACCGCGTAGTGCTCGGCGGCGCGGCGAGCTACGATAACTGCTCCGTGGAGCTTGCGGGCGACGGAAGCTCCTTCGCGGCTGAGCTTGGCTACCGTCTCGGTGGCAAGGAAAAGCTGGACGTAAACTGCGAGGCGATCCACCTCGGCAAGCGCACTAAAAGCGCCATCCATTCCTCGGGCGTTCTTGCGGGCGAAAGCTTCAAGCTCATGCGCGGAACGATAGATTTCCGCACGGGCTGCTCCGGCTCCGTCGGAAACGAAACGGAGGACGTTTTGCTCCTTGACGATACCGTCCGCAACCAGAGCGTCCCCGTGATTTTATGCGCGGAGGAGGACGTTGCGGGCGACCACGGCGCGACGATAGGGCGGCTCGACGAGCAGCTTGTTTATTACCTTGAGGCGCGTGGGATAGAGCACAGCTATGTTTATGAAATGATGGCGAAGGCAAAGCTCGACGCCGTCATCCGCAAGCTCCCGGATGAAAAGCTTCGCCGCGAGCTGCTTGGAGAGGAAGAAGCAAATGAACTGGACTGAGATAAGAAACGATTTTCCGCTGCTTGCCGCCGATCCCGAGCTCGTCTATCTTGACAGCGCGGCGACGACGCAGAAGCCGCGGCAGGTGATAGACGCCGTCCGCCGCTATTATGAGCAGGACAACGCCAACCCCCTGCGCGGGCTCTATGAGCTTTCGCAGCGCGCGACGGAGGTATACGAAAACGCGCGCGAGGCCGTGCGCCGCTTCATCGGCGCGGAAAGCGCGGAGGAAATCATTTTCACGCGAAACGCCACGGAAAGTCTGAACCTCGTGGGCTACTCTTATGGAAGCCTTTTAAAGCCCGGCGACGAAATCCTTGTGAGCGTAATGGAGCATCACAGCAACCTCATCCCGTGGCAGCAGGCGGCGCAGAGAACGGGTGCAGTTCTGCGCTTCATCGAATGTAACGAGGAGGGCGAGATAACATAGGAAGCCTTTCGCGCCGCGCTCACGGATAAGACCCGCATTGTCGCCATGACGCAGGTATCGAACGTCCTCGGCGCGCAGAACGATATTAAGAAGTTTGCCGCCCTCGCGCATGAGGCGGGCGCGGTGTTTGTGTGCGACGGGGCGCAGAGCGTTCCGCACATGCCGGTGGACGTCCGCGCGCTCGGCGTGGATTTTCTCGCCTTCTCCGGGCATAAGATGTGCGCCCCGATGGGCATAGGCGTCCTCTACGGCCGCCGCGAGCTTCTGGAGCGCATGCCGCCGTTCCTTTTCGGCGGCGAGATGATAGAATATGTCACGCGCGAGGGGGCAACCTGGGCGGAGCTGCCGCATAAGTTCGAGGCGGGAACAGTGAACGCCTCCGGCGCCGTCGGTCTCGCGGCGTCGATAGAGTATTATGAACGCATAGGCTTTGAGAATATCACCGCGCGGGAGGAAGAGCTCGGCGCGGCGGCATTTAACGCCCTCACGGGCATCCCGCATCTTCATCTTCTCGGCGCGAAAACGGCGAAGGCGCACCACGGGATATTCACCTTCACCCTCGACGGGGCGCACCCGCACGATATTTCGGAAATACTCAGCGCGGACAAGGTCTGCGTCCGTGCGGGGCATCACTGCGCGCAGGTTCTAATGCAGCATATGAAAACGCCCTCAACGGCGCGCGTTTCCCTCGCTTTTTACAACACCGAGGCGGAGATAGCGCGTCTGGCGGAAAGCCTTTCCACCGTGAGAAGGAGGCTCGGACATGCAGAATAGCTTTTACCGCGAGATTATAAACGACCATAACCTGCACCCGGCACACAAGCACGCGCTCGACGGCGCGCCCATCGAGCTTCGCGGAGTGAACCCGAGCTGCGGCGACGATATTACCCTGCGCCTGCGCGTGGAAAACGGCGTTATCACGGAAGGCGCCTATACCGGCGACGGCTGCGCTATTTCACAGGCGTCCGCCGACATGATGCTCGACCTTGTTATCGGCAAGACCGAGGAGGAGGCGCGGCGGCTGACGGATATATTCATGCGTATGATAAAGGAAAAAATCAGCGACGAGGAGCTTGACGAGCTTGAGGAAGCCGGCGCGCTCATAGACGTTTCGCACATGCCCGCGCGCGTGAAATGCGCCGTCCTCGGCTGGCGGACGCTGGACGACGCGCTCGGAAAATCAAAATAAGAAGCGCTTTGCCGCTCGGCGCGAGGGACGCAATTTGCTTCCTTTTGCGCTGAACGACGCAAGGTTTCGCCAAACGCCGTATAAGGCTGATTTCACTTCGCCTTATACGGCGCTTTTCATTGTGAGAAACTTAATGTTTACATTTATAATAAGAAACATTATAATAACTTTGACTTTGCACTTTTGCAAATTAAATCGCAGGAAAGAGAGAATGAATATTATGAAGCTTATCAAAAAAAGCGCGGCACTTCTTTTGGCGCTCGCCATTTTGCTCGCCCTCGCGGGCTGCGGCGGTTCCGCCTCCTCCGGCGGTCAGGCCGAGCAGGACGGCGGCGTGCCCTCCGGGCAGGAGGCTCAGAACTCCGAAGATTCCGGCAACGCTCTAAGCGCGGAAGCAGTGAAGGCCTTCAGCGGTTCGGGCGAGGCGGCGATATATAAGGTCGGCAGCGACAAGCTCGCGTTCCTCGTGAAGGGCGATTGCTGCAAGGACGTAGCCCCGCGCGACGAGTATACCGACGGAACGGCCTCGCTTTGGCTTGCCTGCGGCGACGATTGGGAAACGCAGTGCAGCTTTTATTCCTTCAACGCCAACGTGGGCTATAACAAAAACGGCGAGTGGACGGGTTTTTCCTCCGAGTATAAATCCGGCATAATAGCTTCCGAGGATATGTATTTTGTCGAGATTAATAATCCCGGGATTTGCAACGAAGTGAAGCTTTCCGGCAGCTACGAGCTCCGCTATATCCCCAATAACGGCGAAAACAGCGAGAAGAACAAGGTCGCGAGCGGAAAGATCTCCGACATACTCCGCGAGGTTTCCGATGACGACTTCCCGGAGCTTCGCAACAGCATCTATATGTCCGCAACGCCTTTGAGCGCTGCGAAGGCCGATTGGGCGGGCAAATACCTTGCCGATTACTGGTCTGATACGCAGGGCTACGTCAAGATAGAGGTTTCCGAAAAGGGCCTGCTGCATTTCCACACCATCTTCGGCGGCGAGGAAAAGGACTTTTACGGCGAAGAGCGCGACTACGACAAGGCGAGCTATGATTACGGCGACTATGAAAGCGCCCAGTGCGAGATAAGCGGCAATTCCACCTCGACAAGCTTCCGCCTCTCCAAGGAAGCGGGCGGGGAAGCCTCCGTTTCCTTCAATCACAGCGATTACGGCGAAGGCAAAAACGTACACATAAGCGCCGACCTTACGCGCATAGACAGCCTGTGGCGCCAGAAGCCCGACGGTTATGACGACACTGACCGTTACGGCAAAATCTCCGATACCCAGCCCGGCGACGCGCAGTATTTCGCGCCCATCACGGACGATTATATCATCAGATACTCAAATACCTACAGCATGAGCGCGGACGAGGTCAGCTATCCCTGCTCATACTCTACGCTTTATTCCTTCGACGCCAACGGCTTTTCCATCGACTCAAAAATCAGGTATCTGTTTGAGTCGGAGGATGCCGCCTCCAAGGTTTTTGCGACGCTGAAATCCGACGAATACTCTACATACGATCTTTCCGGAAAGGCTATATACTATCATAGTAACTATCAGAATTATTATTATGACAATAAGATAGACGTAGCGAGCTATAATTACTGGTATGTTGGCTGCAATTATATCTATGACAGATATGTTAACGACAGCGAATATTATTCATACAGCTACTTGAGCGTTCCTTTCACTGAGGAGGATTTCGGCGTTACCATCGACGACGTTATTTTCTGGCGCGGGATAAAGAGCGGAGACCATTACAGCTTTGACACGCAGGGTGCGTTCCTCTATACCTATGTCGGCGACGACGGAATATCGCTCAATATTTACGAGGATTCCTACGGCGAAAACGCCATGTCGAGTTACCTTGGCTATCTCCGCTTCCACGGCAGAAGCGCCGAGGCTATAAATTATAATACATATTGGGACGACAGCACGAATGATTATCTTCCCTCTGTTGTCGTGAAGGAGCTTAGCTTCACCGAGGAAGAAGCAAGCGTAACCGAGTACACTTACCGCGTGGAGTCTTACGCGGACTGCGAGGTAACGCTCGATAACTACAAGACTAATACTCCGGACAAGACTCTGACCCATCGCTTTGATATGACAAGAGTAAGAGAGTGATAATATAATTCAAACGCAGGCCGAAAACCGGCCTGCGTTTGCGCTTTCTGACCCTTTACTTATCGAAAGACGGGTTTATCGCGTAGATGTTTTTCTGGTTGAGCTTTTCCGTCGCGAGCCGCAGCGCTTCCCCGAAGCGGACAGGATGGAAACAATGACTATATCCGCCATTCTATTTTAATTCGGCCGCTTGTCGCGTAGACGGCACGGATGAGCAGATCTGCGGTTTGGCGCTTGTCGTCGAAGCTCAGCTCTTCCCATGTGTACAGATGGTTCGTGACCTCCGCGCGGCTGCTTTCCTCCGGGGGCTGTAACCTGGAAATGCGTTTTATCAGCTCGTTCTTCCTGCCGTCCAGCTCGCGCAGACGCTCGGAGATATAGCGGAAAAGAATGTCGTCGGCGTCGGCAATGCGCTTTTTCAGGCTCGCGATTTCGTCCTCTGCCTGTGCAAGCTCCGCGCTCAGCGCGGATGCTTCGGGGCCGTGATTATTGTCCCTGCGTTTTCTGAGTGTTTTGAACTGCCTTAGCTTTTTTAGCATTTCGCCGTAGATAAGCTCTTCGTATTCGTCCGAGTGTATCGTGCCGGGGCCTTCGCAGGCTTTGGAGTTCATCCTGTTTGAACAAAGAAAGTATCCTGCGCGCCTTGCCGGGTAATGCTTGGCTACCAGCGCATAACCGCATACGCCGCATTTTATTTTTCCGGCGAGCCATGTGTTCTTCGCCTTCTGACAGGGCTTTATCCGCTGCGCCTCAAGGCACTTTTCGCGGCATTTCAGCCAAAGCTCGGAGGAAACGATGCCCTCGTGCGGAGCCAGCACCAGAAGGCCGCCCTCAAGCTTGCTTTGCTTTCTGCCTGCGGCGTCCTGCCCCCTGTAATAATAGCAGCCGTTTGTCCCGATGAAATCGCCCGCCTCGTTTGCTATGCTTGAGCCCTGCCTGCGGAAGAATTCATAAACCGAAAGATCCGCTCGGACATAGACGGGGTTTTTGAGAATGTCGGCTAAGCGCGTGCGCTCCCAGGGCTTGCCGTTTTTCAGGATGCCCCGCTCTTTGAAGCATCGGATGATGTCGCCGTAGGAGCATTCGGGCCTGGAATAGAGCTCGTAGATCAGCCTGACCTGTTCGGCTTCGCCGGGGCAGATTTCATACATCGCCGTCTTTACGCCGCCGATGGTCGCGGGCGACAGACGAAAACCGAAGGGAACTCTGCCGCCCATGTAAAGGCTTTTTTGGCTGCGCGAGAAGTATGCGTCCGCGACGCGCTTTTGGATCGTCTCGCGCTCAAGCTGGGCGAAAACAACGCAGATGTTGAGCATGGCGCGGCCCATCGGAGAAGAGGTGTCGAATTTCTCCGTCGTGGAAACGAACTCGACCCCGTATTTGCCGAAACGCTCCATCATAGCAGAAAAATCCAAGATAGAGCGGCTGATGCGGTCGAGCTTGTATACTATCACCTTGCTGAGCGCTCCGCTTTCCATGTCCTTCATCATTTCCGTAAAGGCGGGGCGTTCTGTGTTCTTGCCGCTGTAGCCCTTGTCGCAGTATAGCTTGTATGCTTCGCCCCGCGCTTCATATTTGCAGAATTCTATCTGGCTTTCTATGGATATGCTGTCGGCTTTGTCAACCGACTGCCGCGCGTATATCGCGTTCATGTCGCAGCCTCGTTATGACCGTTCTTATCGAACTGCTGAGTGTATTTAATAAAAATATCAAATAACCCTTCTTCAATACACTTTTTCTGCTCATCGCGTTCTCCGGCTGAAAGCTGAGGACTCAGGTTTTCTATAGTAATGACGCCGCTTTTTGACGAAACGCTGTGCGCTTCACTGTCGTAGGCGAAGGGGCGGATAATAATGGCTGTCACCTCCTGACAGCTTCATTTTATTTCAAACGAACTTGTCCCATGCAAAACCTGTGCACTGTATTTGACATCCGAGGCCTTGGCTTCTATAATATATACATAAAATATGATACTAATATCTAATTAAAATCAGAAAATCTAAGCGGAAGGCTTTGCGCCATGCTTCGTTGGGCTTCTTGACCATATATATTCATTATGCTCTGCGAAGCCCGCCTTGCCTGACGCAAAAGCCTTCTCGCATATCTTTTTCTTCTTTTAATCAGATATTAGTATAAAACGGAAAGGACTGCTTTCGATGGATAAGGAGAAAACCGGGAGCTTCGTGGAATTCCGAAATGTACGCAAGGTCTACAGAATGGGTGAAGTGAGCGTCGAAGCGCTGCACGATGTAGATTTCACCATTGAAAAAGGGGAAATCTGCGTCATCGTCGGGCCCTCCGGCGCGGGCAAAACCACGCTGCTGAACATCCTGGGCGGCATGGACCGCCTCAGCTCCGGGCAGGTGCTGCTGGACGGCGCGGAGGTGTCCTCTTTTTCCAAACGCGAGCTGGCGTCCTACCGCCGCTACGATGTGGGCTTTGTTTTCCAGTTCTATAACCTCATCCAAAACCTCACCGCCATCGAAAACGTGGAGCTGGCGACCCAGATCTGCCGCGAACCGCTTGACCCAATGGCCGTGCTGGAGCAGGTCGGGCTGCGGGAACGCGCTCTGAACTTCCCGTCTCAGCTTTCCGGCGGCGAGCAGCAGCGCGTGGCAATCGCGAGAGCGCTTGCCAAGAACCCGAAGCTCCTGCTTTGCGATGAGCCCACCGGCGCTCTGGACTACGTTACCGGCAAGCAGATTTTAAAGCTTTTGCAGGACACCGCGCGGCAGACGGGGATGACGGTAATCATCATCACCCACAACAGCGCCCTTACCGTAATGGCGGACAGAGTGATAAAAATCCGGAGCGGCACCGTGGCGGAACAGACGATAAACGAGCACGTTGTGCCCGTTGAACAGATTGAGTGGTAAATATGCGTAGAATATCTGTACTGGGCCTGTCCGTTTTCAGAGAGATAAAAAGGACTCTGGGGCGGTATATCGCCATATTTGCGATTATTGCGCTGGGCGTCGGCTTCTTCGCTGGGCTGCGTGTTTCCACCGACTCCATGCTGAAAACCGCCGACGAGTATTTTCGGGAAAAAAACCTATATGATTTTCGCCTCATAAGCACTCTTGGGCTGACTCAGGAGGATGTGGAGGCGTTTTCCGGGCTGGAGGGCGTGAAAGCGGCTGTCGGCTCGGTGAACGCCGATTTTCTCTGCAATAGCGGTGGGGGGGACATAGTACTCCGCGCCCACATGCTTACGGACGGGATGAACGAGGCGGACCTCATGGCGGGGCGCATGCCGAGCGCGGCGAACGAATGCACGTTGGACGCGCTGTTTTTCGGCGAAGAACTGATTGGCACGGTCCTCACATTGTCCGACGAAAACTCTGAGGACGTCTTCGACACCTTCGCTTGTGACGCCTACACCGTGGTGGGGCTTGTAAATGTACCGTATTATGTGAACTTCGAGCGCGGCTCAACGACTTTGGGACAGGGCAAGCTCTCTGGTTTCATCTGCCTGCCAGCCGAAGGCTTCGACATGGACTTATATACGGAAATATTCCTCAGCATAGAAGACGGGGGCGCTATATATTCCGACGAGTATGAGGCCGCTCTGGATAAAATGGAGCCTGCCGTCAGTGCGCTCCTTGAGGAACGCGCCGCGCTGCGTTACGATGAACTCGAATCAGAGGCGCTTTCCAAAATCGAGGACGCGCAGGCGGAGCTTGACGACGGCTGGGAGACCTACCGCAGCGAACGCGCGGACGCGGAGCGGGAGCTTGACGATGCTCTTGAAAGGCTTGACGACGCGCGCCGCGAGCTTGACGATGGCTGGGCACAGCTTGAAGACGGCAAAACGGAACTGCGCAAGCAAAAAGATGATGCGGAAATAGAATTTTCGCAAGCCCGACAGGAGCTTGACGATGGCTGGACGGAGCTTGAAAAGGGCAAGGCGGAGCTGCGCGAACAAAAAACGGATGCGGAAAAGCGCTTTGCCGACGCACAGGCCGAGCTTGACGAAGCCGCCCGTCGCATCGACGAGGGCGCGGCGCAGCTTGAGCAGTGCCGCAGTCTCTATGCAGCGGGCGAAGCCCTCACGTCCGGGATAAACGCAGCGGGCATCGGTAAAAACTATGCGTCCCCGAACGAGCTGATCGCGGACCTCGCGAGCGGGACGAACCAGATGCTAAGTGCCATTGCGGACGGGGCGCTTGCGGACTATGGCATGACCGCCCGAACGCTGTGCCAGGCGTGGAATGCCGCCGAGCAGCAGATAGGCGCGCCCCTAAGCAGGGAAACGATTTCTGCGCTGGAATCGGCGCTGACCGATGCGCGCGCGAGCCTCTATGACGGCACGGTTCAGCTTGAAGAGGCAAGAAACGGCGCGGAGGCTGCCTTCGCAGAGGCGGAGGAAAAAATTGCCGCCTCCGAGGCGCAGCTGAACGCCGGGGAGACGGAATACGCCGAAAACCGCGTCGCTGCGGATGACGCGATTAGCAAGGCCGAGCGGGAGATAGCCGATTCGGAGCAAAAACTCAAAGACGGCGAAGCCGAATACGCCGACGGACTTGGCGAATACGAGGACGGACGTGCCGAGGCGGACGATAAATTTGCCGAGGCGGAGCAAAAACTCGCGGACGGGCAACAGAAACTGGACGAAGCCCGCGAGAAGCTCGACGAACTTGAAGCGCCCACCACCTACGTTCTTGACCGCAGCATGAACATCGGCTGCTCCACGCTGGATAACGATATGGGCATCGTGAGAGCTATTTCGAGCGTGTTTCCGCTGTTCTTCTTCCTCGTTGCGGCGCTCGTGTGCATAACGACGATGACGCGAATGGTGGACGAGCAGCGCACACAAAACGGCGTTCTGAAAGCGCTCGGCTACAACGGCGGAGCCATCGCGGGGCAGTACCTTTTCTATGCGGGAAGCGCCTCGGCGCTGGGCTGCATAGTGGGCTTCCTGTTGGGCTCGCGCTTCCTGCCCATGGCGCTGTGGCGCGTTTATCGGATAATGTACTCCATCGACAGACCCGCCGCACTCGTGCTGGATTGGGGGCTCTTCGCGGCGTGTACGGCGCTGTTTCTGATATGTGCCCTGGGGGCGACCTACCTCGTCTGCCGCCGCGACCTGCGGGAGTCCGCTGCGGAGCTCATTCGCCCGAAATCACCCCCTGCGGGTAAACGCATCCTTATCGAGCGAATGAAATTCCTTTGGAAACGGGTGAAATTCCTCCACAAGGTCTCCATCCGCAATATTTTCCTTTATAAAAAACGGATGTTCATGATGATTCTGGGCGTGGGCGGCTGTACGGCGCTGCTTCTCACAGGCTTCGGCATTCGCGATTCCATCAAACACATTGTAGACTATCAGTATGACGAAATCGAACTCTACGACTGCTCGGTTTCCTTCAAAAACGCGCTCAGCGCGGCAGACGCCGACGCCTTCCGAGTATCCTGCGCCGACGAAGTGTCAGACGCGGTGTTCCTGCATTTGAGTGCCGTGGACCTCACTGCAGGCGGCAAAACCCTCAGCATAAACGCCGTGGGCTTCGAGACCGAGCCGGACGGCTTCATCGACCTGCATCAGGGCCAAGCCGGTCTCCCGTGGCCCGGCGTCGGGGAGACGGTCATAGACTACCGCCTCGCCATGGACTGCGGCCTCAAAACAGGCGATATCATCACCCTGCGCGATTCCGAGCTGCGGGAGCTGACGCTTACCGTCACGGGCATATTCGATAACTATATCTACGACTATGCCTTCATAAGCGCCGATACCTTCCGCGAGCAATGGGGAAGCGCGCCGGAACCGAAAAGCGCCTACCTGAAATTCGCGCAGGGAGCGGACGGCCACGCAGCCGCGGCGAAAATCCTCGGCGACAAAAATGTGACCGCCGTAAACCTGCTTGGTGATATGCGCGAACGCATCGGAAATATGCTTTCCAGCATGGACTACGTCGTTCTTATTGTCCTCGTCTGCGCGGGGGCGCTGGCATTCATCGTCCTTTATAACCTCATCAATATCAGCATCGGCGAGCGCCGCCGCGAGATAGCCACGCTGAAGGTCCTGGGCTTTTACCCTAACGAATCGGCAGCTTACGTTTTCCGCGAGAATATGGTGCTCACGGGCGTCAGTGCTGTAGTGGGGCTTCCGATGGGCTACGCCCTCCTATGGTTCGTCATGAGTCGGATAAAGATAAGCAGCTTTTACTTCGGCTGCCGAGCCGAGCCGATGAGCTACGTTCTCTCAGTGGCGCTCACCTTCGTCTTTGCGGCGGCCGTGGTGTTCCTGCTCTGTTTCAAACTGGAGAAAATAGATATGGCGGATTCCCTGAAGGCTATAGAATAAATGTGAATCCTCCGATATTATGCTTTAAAATAATACCTCCGGCGGGCTCGAAGGAGCCGCTGGAGGTATTTTCCAATTATGCAAATCTCATTCGTTTTTATGCTTAATATGTAATAAAAAAGAAGAAAAGCTTTTTAGAAACGAGAGGTCGGAACCCCTTTTTCGCTCCCCTTGCAGGGGAGTAAAGATGCGGTCGGAACCCCTTTTCGCTCCCCTTGGATAAGGGGAGCCGGCTCGGAGGCGCAGCCGACGAGACTGAGAGGTGGAGGGTTATGTAAGGGGGGGTAGTTATTTGGTTGATTGCTGTAACAGCCACTCGTAGGGGACGGCGCCGCCCCCTACAAACAGAATTTTTTGATGAATAACCATATTAATGCCTGCTGCTCTTTACCCTCGACCTCTCAGTCAGCCTGCGGCTGACAGCTCCCCTTATCCAAGGGGAGCGAAGGCGCCTGCGGCGCGAAGGTGCGGGGGAACCATAGCAGTGCATACTACTCTTTACCCTCGACCTCTCAGTCAGCTTCGCTGACAGCTCCCCTTATCCAAGGGGAGCGAACGCGCCTGCGGCGCGGGGAACCGGCTCGGAGGCGAAGCTGACGAGGCTGAGAGCCAACTGCACGGGGATAATTTTGATTCTCCTCTGTTTTTGCCGAATATTAGTATTAAGGCAACACCGCATAATTCCCGGCACATATCTTACTTGCAGAATATTCCGTCATATCGTCCAAAAATACTCGGCAATACACAA
>JAEEUX010000290.1 GCA_016290695.1 Oscillospiraceae bacterium | reverse complement strand
CTGAGCGCGAGGTCATTTTGGAGGCGCGGGAGGTCACGAAGATTTTCAGAACCCCCAAGGGGCGCGAGCTTGTGGCTAACGACAGGGTGAGCCTGAAGGTTTACCGCGGCGAAACGCTCGGCATCGTCGGCGAAAGCGGCTGCGGTAAGAGCACCTTTATAAGAATGGCTACCATGCTGGAAAGGCCGAGCTCCGGGCAGCTCCTTTTCCGCGGGGAGGACACGGCGCGTCTGCGCGGCGGCGCTCTGAGAAGCGCGCGGCGGCACATCCAGATGGTTTTTCAGGACCCCGCCGGGGCATTTTCCCCGCGCATGAAGATAAAGAACATAATCTGCGAGCCGCTGCTCAATTTCGGCCTTATCGGGCGCGGGCAGGTGAAGGAGCGGGCCGAGGAGCTTTTGAGAATGGTCGAGCTTCCGGCGGATTTTGCCGAGCGCTACGCCTGCGATATGTCGGGCGGGCAGCGGCAGCGGGTAGGCATCGCGCGCGCCCTCGCCCTTGAGCCGGAGCTTCTTATATGCGACGAGGTAACGAGCGCGCTGGACGTAAGCGTGCAGAAGCGGATAATGGAGCTGCTGCTCCGGCTGCAAAGGGAAAAGAACATCACCATGGTCTTTATCTGCCACGATATCGCGCTCGTCAAATCAGCCGCGCACCGGCTGGCGATAATGTATCTGGGGAACGTGATGGAGCTCGTGCCGGCTGAGCGGCTCGGCCTCGGGCTTTGCCATCCCTATACGCAGGCGCTGCGGGAGGCGGTTTTCGACCTGGGCATGGACTTTGATAAGCACATCGAGATTATTGATTCCGAGGCGCCGAGCCCGGTTGACCTCCCTGCCGGATGTCCGTTTCAGGACCGCTGCGACAGGTGCATGGATATTTGCAGGCGCGAAAAACCCCGGCTGCGTATGCTTGAGCCGGGGCATGAGATAGCCTGTCATCTTTATGACGATATGGAGGAATTGCCCGCCGGGTGAGCTTTGCCCGAGCGGGAGGCAAAATTATGGCAGACAAACAGTATAACGCAATCACGCAGGGGACTATCTGGAAGCAGCTTCTGATTTTCATGGTACCCCTTTTCCTGCAAAGCGTGTTCCAGCAGGTTTTCGGGATAGTGGACGCGATAATCGTCGGGCAGGGGGTCGGAAAGGTCGCCCTCGGCGCGATAAATTCCACGACGAACCTGATGAAGCTTTTTCTCAATCTGTTTCAGGGCTTCTGCTCCGGCACGGCCATTCTGGTCGGGCAGGCGTGGGGCGCGAAAAATTCCGGGCAGATCCAGCGCTCGGTGCATACGGGCTTTGCCTTCAGCATAGTGGGCGCGCTCGCGGTCGTGGCCGTCTGCGTGCCGCTGACGCCGCTTTTCATGCGCCTTATGCAGATACCGGACGATATGCTTGAAGCCTCGACGACCTATACGCGCGTGCTTTTCGTCGGGTACATAGGCGTGTTCCTCTACGATATGGCGGCGGGCATCCTGCGCGCCATCGGCGACTCGAAGCACCCGTTTTATTATCTCGTCCTCTCCTTCGCGCTCAATACGCTGCTGGACCTGCTGTTCGTGCTCGTTTTCCATTGGGGCGTGATGGGCGTCGCCGTGGCGACGGCGCTTTCCCATTTTGTGAGCGCGGCGCTCGCCGTCGGCAAGCTCTGCCGCGCGGATAACGACGCGGCGCTGCGGATAAAGAAGATTCGTTTCCACGCGGCGGAGTTTCGCGCGAACGTCCGGCTGGGCATCCCGATGGCGATTTCCGGGATTTTGTACTCGATTTCCAATATCGCCATTCAGTCCACGGTCAATTCGCTGGGGACGGACGTTATCGCCGGGCGCGGCGTCGTTTCCAACATTACGAGCGTTGTTTGGATATTCTATGACGCAATCGGCATCACCGTCTCGACCTTCGTGGCGCAAAATTACGGCGCGCGGCGCTTTGACCGCGTGCATGGCAGCATACGCAGCACCTTCGCCGTGAGCGCGGCGATAATTTTGCCGCTGTGCCTCGTGATTTTCATTTTCGTGCGCCCGCTTGCGTATCTTTTCAACTCCGACGAGGCTATCATCGAGGCGGCTGTAACCGTGGCGCATATCGAGGTTCCGTTTTTGATTCTGTACCTCTTCGGGGAGGTTTTCGGCGCGTCGATACGCGGCTGCGGCGAGACCTTCCGCCCAATGCTCATAACCCTTATCGGAACCTGCGGCTTCCGCGTGCTGTGGGTTTTTGCGATACATACGCTTTGGAGCCCCACACTTTTCAACGTGACGCTCAGTTACCCGACGAGCTGGTTTTTCAACAGCGCGCTCGTCGCGGCGTATTTCTTCTTCGGCAAGTGGCGCAGACGCCTGACCGCGCCGGGAACGCTCAGCGCGGAAGGGTAAGAATCTAATAGCCGGGCTGCAAATCGCAGCCCGGCTTTTGTGTTTAACCGAGTAAGCGTAAACTCTATCTGCTCAAAAGTCACCTTTTTTCTAACACAAAGCAGTTAGTTGAGAACTTACCTAAGGCAACACCGCATAATTCTCGGCACATATCTTACTTGCAGAATATTCCGTCATATCGTCCAAAAATACTCGGCAATACACAAAGTATTACCTGCGTTTTTTGAACAATCTGACGAAAATCCTGACGGCGCAATCTATGCGCCGGAA
>JAEEUX010000038.1 GCA_016290695.1 Oscillospiraceae bacterium | reverse complement strand
CGGCGGATGGCGTTGTAGATGTCGGGTTCGGAATCCTTGTCCAGGTTGATAACTTTGGCGTAGCAGCCGCCTTCGAAGTTGAACACGCCGTTGTCGTCCCAGCCGTGCTCGTCATCGCCGATCAGCAGGCGCTTGGGGTCGGTGGACAGGGTGGTCTTGCCGGTGCCGCTCAGGCCGAAGAAGATGGCGGTGTTCTCGCCGTTCATATCGGTGTTGGCGGAGCAGTGCATGGCGGCGATGCCCTTGAGCGGCAGGTAGTAGTTCATCATGGAGAACATGCCCTTTTTCATCTCGCCGCCGTACCATGTATTAAGGATGACGGACTCGCGTTCCGTGAGGTTGAAAACGACCGCTGTCTCGGAGTTTAGACCCAGCTCGCGGTAATTCTCCACCTTCGCCTTGGAGGCGTTGAAAATTACGAAATCAGGCTCGAAATTCTCCATTTCCTCTGCCGTCGGCATGATGAACATATTCTCGACGAAATGCGCCTGCCAGGCTACCTCGACGATGAAGCGGATAGCCATGCGCGTATCCTTGTTCGCGCCGCAGAAGCCATCTACCACATAGAGCTTCTTGCCGGAAAGCTCGCTGAGCGCAAGCTTTTTTACAGCCTGCCAAGCCTGAGGCGTCGCGGGGTGGTTGTCGTTCGGGTATTCGGGCGTCGTCCACCAGACGGTGTCGCGCGAAACATCGTCCATGACGATGAATTTATCCTTCGGCGAGCGGCCCGTATATACGCCGGTCATTACGTTTACGGCGCCGAGCTCGCTGACTCTACCCTTTTCGTAGCCCTCGAGGCCGGGGTTCGTTTCCTCTTTAAAAAGGAAATCATAAGACGGGTTGCGAATAATTTCGGTGGACCCGGTGATGCCGTATTTGCTGAGGTTAAGCTCTGCCATCTGTTCACAGCTCCTTTTTGTTATGCAAAAGCGGCGATAAGCTTTGCCGCTCATGGTACGATATGTCTATTTCAAGATAATCCAGCGGCGATTTATTGTCAAGCAATATTTTCCTTATTGCAGGATAAAAGCTGCGTTATCCTATTTCAAATGAAGAATAATACTCATTGACAATAATTCCTGCCGCATATATAATGTGGGTTAAGCTGAAAGTGGCTATAGGTTTTATGCAATAATCATTATATAAGGATGTTTGATTTGGAAAACAATGCTTCCTCGGGCAGGAAAAAGGACCTGCTTTTCATAGGGCTCGGTGTTTTGTTCGCGGCGGTGTTTTTCGCGTCGTTTTTGCTGGGGCGGTACTCCGTTTCCCCGTTTACGGCGCTGAAAATTCTCGGTTCCGAGCTTTTGCGCTGCCTTAGCTTCGGCGCATTTTCTCCTGACGGCGGCTGGACGGGCGCTGAGTACTCCGTGGTTATCAATATCCGCCTGCCGCGAATAGTTATCGCGGCGCTCGTCGGCGCGGCGCTCAGCACGGCCGGGGCTTCGTATCAGGGCATTTTCAGGAATCCGATGGTCTCGCCCGACCTTCTCGGCGCGTCCACGGGCGCAGGCTTCGGCGCGGCGCTGGCGATACTGCTCTCCTTCGGATATTTCGGGATAACCGTCTCCGCGTTCCTGTTCGGCCTTCTGGCGGTAATGCTGGCCTATCTCGTGAGCAAAATGAGCCGCCTCAATTCAACGCTCAGCATGGTTCTGGCCGGGGTGATGATAGGCTCGCTGTTTTCGTCGCTTACTTCATTTATAAAATACGTCGCGGATACGGAGGAGCAGCTCCCCGCGATAACCTACTGGCTCATGGGCTCGCTCAGCTCCTCGAAGAAGCAGGATATGCTTTTCGCGCTCGTCCCGATAGTCGTCGGGCTTGTGCCGCTCATGCTCCTTCGCTGGCGGCTCAATCTTTTGACCATTTCCGAGGCTGAGGCTCGTTCCCTCGGTATAAATACGAAGCGTCTGCGCCTTGTTGTAATCATCTGCGCCACGCTCGTTACCTCCGCTAGTGTCGCCGTAAGCGGCATGATAGGCTGGGTCGGACTTGTGATACCGCATTTCAGCCGCATGATCTTCGGCTATGACTACAAGCGCGTGATCCCGGCCTCCATCCTTCTCGGCGGGACATTTCTTATGATAGTGGATAACATCGCCCGCCTCATAAGCACCGCCGAAATCCCCCTTGGCATACTAACAAGCTTTGTCGGCGCGCCCGTTTTCATCTATCTCATTCTCGAAGGAGGCGCGGCGCGTGAGCATTAACGTAAAGAATATTTCCTTTACATACAACGAAAAGGAAGTCCTTCACGATATTTCTTTTTCCGCCGGAAGCGGAGACGTCGTGGCGGTTTTGGGGCCGAACGGCGTCGGCAAAAGCACCTTTTTCCGCTGTATGCTCGGTTTCCTTCACCCGCAGCGCGGCGAGATTTTGCTCAATGGGCAGGATATTTTCTCCATGACGAACGCCGCAGTCGCGCGTGAGATAGCGTATATACCGCAGTCGAGCTCGCCTGCCTTCAATTATACTGTGCTCGATACGGTGCTCATGGGCATGACTAACCAAATCGGGCTTTTTTCGTCGCCCGGCCCCGCCGAGCGCAAAACGGCGATGGCCGCTCTCGAGGAGCTTGGCATAGCCGAGCTTGCCGGACGCGGCTGCAACAAAATTTCCGGCGGTGAAAGGCAGCTTATGCTGCTGGCACGCTCGCTCGTCCAGAAGGCAAAGATCCTCATAATGGACGAACCCACCGCAAACCTTGACCTCGGCAACAGCCACAAGGTCATGAAACGCATCCTCAGTCTGAGCCGTCAGGGTTATACGGTTATTTTTTCCACACACGAACCGAATCAGGCTTTTCAGTTCGCAAACAGGGTCGTCGCGCTGCAAAACGGGCGGGTTCTGGCGGAGGGGAAGCCAGAGGAAGCGCTTAGCGAGTGTATATTATCTTCCCTTTACGCCTCAAACGTTGCGGTCAGGGAGATTGAAGTAAACGGTAAAGTATTTAAGCTTGCCATTTCTTATGACGAAGGAGAGTAAAAACAACATGAAAAAAACAGTAGTTTTCGCGCTTATTGCAGCTATGCTGCTCGCCCTTTTTTGCGGCTGCGGCAATAAGAGCTCCGAAGCGGAAAAAGCAGCAACAATTTCGTTCACCGATTCCACGGGAAGGACCGTCGAGCTGCCGTCCTCCGTCAAGAGGATAGCGCCATCCGGCGCCGTCGCCACGATGATACTCGCCGCTGCCGCGCCGGATTATATGGTATGCGTAGCAAACGAAGTTACCGATATGCAAAAGAAATATATCGGCGAAAGCTTCTCAACCCTTCCCATTACAGGCCAGCTTTACGGCAGCAAAAGCACGATCAACCTCGAGGAGCTTCTTAATGCGAAGCCGGACGTTATAATCGATCTCGGCGATTACAAAAAAAGCGCAGCCGATGACCTTGACGCCCTTCAGGAGCAGACGGGTATTCCCACGATATTTATTGAAGCCGACCTTCCTCACATGGCCGAGGCCTTCAGAACGCTCGGCAAGCTCCTTGACGGCAAGCAGGAGCGCTGCGACGCCATTGCCTCTTACGTTGACGAAACTACCGCGCTCTACACAAAGAACGCGCCTCTCATTCCGGAGGCAGAGCGCGTTTCCGTCATGTACACGACCGGCGCATCGGGCCTTGACACGAACGCCAAGGGCTCAAGCCAGGCGCAGGTAATTGACCTTATCGGCGCCGAGAACGCCGTCGTCGTCGAGGAAGTGAGCAACAAGGGCGGCGGCAACACTATAAATATGGAGCAGCTTTACATTTTTGATCCCGACGTTATCATATTCACGGACGACAGCATTTGCAGCGAGGTCGGCGGCGACGAAGCATGGCAGCAGCTCAGCGCCGTTCAGGAAGGCCGCTGCTATGAAATTCCCGGCGCGCCCTATAACTGGATGAGCGGCCCTCCGTCCATGAACATGCTGCTCGGCGTCCGCTGGCTCGGAAATCTCCTGTACCCAGTGGTTTATGACTACGACATGGTCAGCGAGACGCAGCGAGCCTATAAGCTGCTTTGGAATTATGAACTCACAGAGGACGAGGCGCGCGAGCTTCTTGCCGAATCCACCCTAAAGCAAGCGGAGTAATATCATGCACCTTTTTCTTACGGGAGAAATTCAAATCGGTAAATCCACCGCTTTGCGCAAGGCGCTCAGCAAGCTTCCACCCTGTCGCGTCGCGGGCTTCAGAACGCGCAAAATCGATGACCGCGACAGCAGTGAAAGCTCCGTTTACATCTTCCCCTTCGCTGATGAGGAGAGCGTGACGGGCGAATTTAACCGCGTGGGAATCTGCGGCGCGGGCTGTGGACGCAGGGTTTTTTCCGAAGTATTCGACGCTCTCGGCGTAGAGATCCTGCGTGGAGCGGAAGACGCTCAGCTTATCGTGATGGACGAAATCGGCAAGATGGAAGCAAATTCTCCGGCCTTCTGCGCGCGTGTGCGCGAGCTCGTCGAGGGATCGACGCCGATATTGGGCGTCGTCCGCAAGAATGATTCTACGCCCCTGCAGGAGTTCATAAAGCATCACAGTGCTGTAAAGCTTATTGAAATAAGCGAGGCAAACCGCGATGAAGCCCCCGCACGGATAGCTCAGCTCATTAGATATGAGCTCGGCAAGCGCATTGATTCCGCCGGGGTCATCGCCTTTAAGGACCAAGGCGGCGAACGTTCCCTGCTCATGCTGCAAAATGGCGACAAGGGCTGGTCCTTCCCTAAGGGGCATATTGAAGCCGGCGAAAGCGCGGAGGAGGCGGCTGTTCGTGAGACTCTCGAAGAAACGGGTCTTAATGTCGAGCTATTGCCCGATTTTCGCGTGGAAACCGTTTCCGGCCGCGAAGGAGAAGAGCGCAGAATAATCTATTTCATCGGAAGGACTGTCGGCGGGAGTCTGCGCCCGGAGGCGGACGGTTATGCCATTCCCTCGTGGGTCAATATATCCAAGGCCGCCGATATTCTGCGTTTCCCGCAGGATAAGCAGCCGCTTGCGGCAGCGTTGGAATTTCTCAGTAAAACGCAGCGTATATAAACTGTTAAGAACAAATAAAATGTGTTATAATGGATAGAGCAGCTTAGCTCTATCCATTATTTTACGGAGGTCTGCGGCATGGCTTCTCACAAAATCTGCCTCATGAATGACTCGTTCCCGCCGATTATCGACGGTGTAGCGAACGCCGTTCTGAACTACGCCGAGAACATCAACATGCTTGGAGGCAGCGCCGCCGTCGTCACGCCGAAGCATCCGGAGGCTGAGGACGAGCGATATCCATTCCCCGTCCTGCGCTATCCGAGCATAGATATGAGGAAGCGTTTCGGCTACATGGCGGGTTACCCCTTCTCCCCCGAACTATCGCGCCGCCTTCAGGACTGGGGCGCCGAGCTCATCCACAGCCATTGTCCGATAGCCTCCACAGCGTTTGCGCGTGAGTTGCGAAACGTCCTCAAGGTCCCGATAGTTTTCACTTACCATACAAAGTTTGACATAGACATAGCGCGCGCCGTGCGCGGGAAAATCCTGCAGGACAGCGCGCTGAAAATGCTCGTGAAGAATATCTCTGCCTGCGACGAGGTCTGGGTAGTGAGCCGCGGCGCTGGTGAAAACCTCCGTTCAATAGGTTACGAGGGAGATTACACGGTGATGGAAAACGGCGTCGACCTCCCGCTCGGCAGACTTGAACGCAGCCGCATTGACGAACTTATCGGCGGCACCACAATACCCGAGGGCCTGCCTGTTTTCCTTTTTGTCGGCAGGCTCATGTGGTATAAAGGCATAGACCTTATTCTGAAGGCGCTTGCAATGCTCGCAGCGCGCGGACAGGATTTCAGGATGGTCTTCATCGGTGACGGCGCGGACAGCAGCGAAATACTGCAAAGAGTCTCCGAACTGACTCTCGATGGGCGCTGCATTTTCACAGGCGCAATCTGCGCGCGTGACGAGCTTCGTGCATGGTACAGCCGAGCCGATCTCTTTCTCTTTCCCTCGACCTTTGACACGAACGGCCTCGTCGTGCGTGAAGCTGCCGCCTGCTCCCTCGCGAGCGTGCTCATCGAGGGAAGCTGCGCCGCGGAAGGAGTCGCGAACGGCGAGACCGGTTTCATCATCAAAAATGACGCGGCGGCGCTGTCGGAGCTGCTGGCTTCGCTCTGCCAAACCCCGGATACCATGCGCCGAGTGGGGGATGGCGCCGCCTCCGGTCTCTATATCTCATGGCATGACACCGTCGCGCGCGCATACGAGCGTTACGGTGCGGTGATCGAAAAATACAGGCGTGGGGAATATCCCGAGCATTCCGGTTCTCTGGAGGACTTCTTCGATTTTCAGGGCGATATCATGGACGGTCTTTCACGGGCGGGCCGCTTCGGAAAAAACGTCGCAGCTGATCTCAGTGCCAGGACTGCGGAAGTTCATGACGATATAAAAGCAAAGGGTGAAGCTATACGCATCGGTATAAAAGGACATGGAAAAGCCATCCGCTGCGCTGTGAAGGACGGGCGCGACAAGCTGCGCGATACGCGCGACGAGCTATGGAGCAAAATGAGCCGGTATTTATAACAACTCAGGGTTTCAAGCGAAGCTCAATAACAAAAAGCGAGTCAGGCAACGGTCTTTGCCGCTGTCTGACTCGCTTATCATTTGAAAATCCGTCATTTACCTTTATTCAGAATAACTTCTTTTTCATTCACGCCCGTGATTGAGGCGGCGCCGCCCTTAAACGAGACGTTAAGCTGCGTTTCGTAGGATTTCCATTCAAAATTATTCCACGATACGCCCTCGTTTTTCTTGCCATTGCTAAGGCTCGTTTTCCCGCCGAGGATAAAGTCCAGCATGTCGAAGGCATCGCCGCCAAGCGCCTGTCTCAGCGCTTCCGCCTGCTGCTCCGCGACGGCGTTTTCGTGCTTCGTGACGTACTGGTTAAAGGCTTTTGCCCTGTCCGCCTGGGCGCGTTTGTTCACGGAAAGCATTTCCCTCTTCGTCGCGTCGTCGAGCTTGAGGCGTTCGCCATTTACCTCGATATAACCCCTGCGAACCGCACGGTTTACCGCAGCGCTGTCAGAAAGGCCGACGCTGAACTCGCCCTCTTTGTTTCCTTTGGATATGGAAAGCGAATCACGCCCCGAGCTGGCGCTCATCTCGCTGGCCTTGAGCTTATTATAAGCGTCGGCGGAAATCTCCACGGAATCGCTCTTTCCGTTCCCGGAAGAATCCGGCGTCTTACCGCGCAGCCCATCCTGCCATGCCGAAGCCTTGCGCTGGAGCTCGGTCATCGCCTGATTATTGGATAGCATCTGATATGGATTTATCTTCATTTCGCTCTCCTCCTATTCTGCCTGATTCTTCTATATATTGTATCGGACGAAACGAGTGAAATGTTTATAGATTTATCCAATTTTTTTCGTGAAAAATCAAACACACCATGCTTCCATCAGTAATGCACGTACATTCTTGACAGCTCCGCTTCGCCATCACTCTGCGCCATGCAGAGGAATTCCCAGCCATAGCGCTCATAGAAACCCGTGTGGTCGGTCAGCAGGTACAACGGGCTTATTCCTTTTGCCCTCATGTCCTCCACGACCATGTTGAGCAGCCGTCCCGCGATGCCCCGTCCCCGATGCTCGCTATCCGTATAGACAGCACATACGTTTGGGCGCAAATCCTTCCTGTCGTGAAAATCGTTCTCAATCACTCCCATGCCGCCGATGATTTTGTCCCCGTCGAGGCAAAGATACCATCCCAGCTCAGTTTTCCCTCCAATGTAATCACCCATGCATTCGAGGTATGCCTCCTCCGGCACGTACCATTTTTCGCAAAACCACCGCGCGGCGACGCTCATAAGCTCCGGCCGCTCGCGCAGGGTGATGTATATGTAGTCATTCAACCTTATTACCTTCTCATTCAACATTTTATCTCGTTTGTATAGTATTTACGGCCTTTGCAGCGGATGCCGTTCCCGCCTGGTCTCCCGCGCGAATCGCCGCAGTGCTTCCGCAGCCACGTCAAATCAGCCCAGTGGCACAAATGTGCGCTCCTTTACAAAGTCCCAAGATAATGCTAAAATGAGATAAAAAAACATTAAAAACAGAAAGGAGCCGCCATGGAATACATACACCGCTGCGCTTCGCCGCTCGGCGCTATCACGATGGCGTCCGACGGCACGGCGCTTACCGGGCTTTGGTTCGACGGGCAGCGCCACTTCCCCGCACGCCTTGAAAACGCACACACGGCGGCGCTCCCTGTTTTTGACCAAGCCGAGGAGTGGCTCAGGGTATATTTCGGCGGAAAAGCGCCGGATTTTACTCCGGCGCTGAACCCCGTCGGCACGGACTTTCGCCGTGTCGTCTGGGATATACTGCTAAAAATCCCCTACGCCGAGACGCGGAGCTACGGCGAAATCGCGCAAGCGCTCGCGCAGCGCTGCGGGCTGCAGAAAATGTCCGCACAGGCCGTCGGCGGCGCAGTCGGGCATAACCCGATATCCCTTATTATACCCTGCCACCGCGTAATCGGCGCAGACGGGAGCCTGACGGGTTACGCAGGCGGCATAGACCGAAAACGCAAGCTGCTTGAAATGGAAGGAGCGCTCAAAAATGTCCAAATCCTTTGAAACGACCTTCGACAACGCGGCCGCGGAGTATGAAAAAATCCGTCCGGCATACGTCCCCGCAATTTTTGAAGATATAATGAGCTATAGCCCGGTAGCCGCAAGCAGCAGCGTCCTCGAAATCGGCATGGGAACAGGCACGGCGACAATGCCGTTTCTGAACACGGGCTGCCGTTTCACAGGCATCGAGCCCGGCGAAAACCTCGCGCGTATAGCGTCGCATAAGTACCGCGACTTCGCGAATTTCTCCGTCTGCGCGCAAAGCCTTCAGGACTTCGACTGCCCGGACGCAAGCTTCGACCTCGTTTATGCGGCAACGGCCTTCCACTGGATACCCGAGGAATACGGCTACAGGCGCGTATACGCGCTTCTCAAGGATGGCGGCGCCTTCGCCCGGTTCCGCTATCACGCACTCCCCGATAAGGGCCGCGCGGCGCTGACGGAGGAAATACAGGCGCTGTACCGCAAGTATATGAAGCGCGGCAAACCGGCCGAATTCACCGAGGCAGACGCAAAAGCGATTGCTGACACAGCCGCAAGCTATGGCTTCATCGACACGCAGTATAAGCTATATTACACGACAAAAGATTTTACCTCTGATGAATATATGATGCTTTTAAAAACATATCCCGACCACATGAAGCTGCCTGAGCCCGATAGGGCAAAGCTTTTCGAGGGCATCCGCCGAGCGATAGTCGCCCACGGAGGCACGATAACCGTCTATTACACGATGGATTTAGAGCTCGCGCGGAAGCCACATAGCTGACCGGACTCCCGCCACGCTCTTGTGAACAGAGCCGCGGTGCTCAGAAAAGAGCCGCTGTGAGGCGGGTTTGTATAGGCACCTTCAGCTTAGCCTGACGGCGCCAATTTGAACACGCTGAAAGCTGCGTTCTTTCGCCTCTTTTTGTTCTTTCTTCTTCGATGGGCGTCAGCCCATCTTCATCAGAAAAAACAAAAATCGACTGAAATTACTTGCTTTCAGTTCACAGAAGTTTTGCCGGAGCAGATTTTCGGCAAAACGAGGAAAGCGGCGCGGGGGAATACTTTGTGTATTTCCAAGCCGGGTGACGAAGTTTCGGCGGAAATCTGCCCGTCAAAACCGTGTTCTAATTGGCACCGTCAGGCTACCCATTTATATGCCGACGTCTCCCCATCATGCAATCTAACCGAGTTCTTTTCCCAATCGGTTATGCACATAAATTCAACATAGATTGTATCATTGCCGACTACGCGCCCAAGCTCAACAAGGTCTTTCGCACAAAGGGCAATTCCGGTTTCCTCCCGAAGCTCCCTTACGGCACACTCTATGGGCAACTCATTTTGAAGTGCCGAACCTCCCGCCGTAGCTTCCCACATACCGCCATAATTTTTGCGGTAATCACGCTGCATTATAAGCCAGCTTCCGTCAGTATGCTTAACAATAACGTCACTGACGAGATGATACATCCCTTTTGGGATTTCTTCTCTGCGATAAAGAGTCACGCCGGCGAGTTTATTGAAGTTTTTGTCACAAGCATCCCATAGTTCCATTCCATGAATTCGTCTCCCTAAGCGATTTATAAACATCACGCATTTACGCAGTTACGCCGCTTTCCAATATGGAAAAGGTATTATTTTCGCAGTTTATTTCAGAAAGCGCACCATAAGGCAATGGAAACATCGGTGAAGAATGTCCAAAATTCAGGCCATACATTATAGGGAACGAGCAGGAATACTTTTCTTGAACGATCCGATGTATAAGCCGGGCACGGTCAGAAAACGACGCATTCTCGTTGCTTTTCCCAATAATAATCCCGTTTAGTCTTTGCAGAATATGGTTTTGCCCAAGGTAATCGAGAAAAGCGCTTATGGACTTTTCATCAAAAAACATGGGTATATCTTCATAAAACAATACTGCCCCGTCATAATCCTCCGCGCTTAGCTCAATGGATGTCCCCGCAAGCTCCATAAGAGCAGAATGTCCTCCAATCAGTCTCCCAGTCGCTACGCCCTCGCCCTGAATGATCCAATGGCCTCCGTTTGGGTAATACTTCCGTTTCTTTTCGGGGGAAATATAGTCGGACGGTTCAAAGGTCCAATCACGCGAGGGCTCTATTATGCCGGGTGAAGAAGGGTCAAACAGAATCTTTATAAACCACTTTTTGCTATATTCGTGCCAGCCGGACTGATCCGCTATCGGATGAAGGAGATTATCTCCGTAAAATGATGAAAGGCCACAGTGATAGCATAATAAATGGATATTCATAACATCTGAATATCCGATAAAAATTTTAGGATTTTCTGAAATAAGCTTTTTGTCGATATAGGGTATAACTTTTATGCTGTCATTGCCGCCTATGTTGGCAATTATAGCATGTACTTCCTTATTTTCAAAGGCCCACATGATGTCCTCGGCACGCGCCTGTGGATTTTCCGATAAATATTTGCTGCCTCGCAGAGAGTTCGGCGCTGCAAGCACTCGGAGTCCTATTTCTTGCAGACGCGAAACGCCTATGTTATATTTCCACCTTGTTTCTGAATCCCCTGCCCAGCCGTGCGACGGACTCAGCGTTGCAATAGCGTCGCCTTCTTTCAGTCGCCTCGGTTTTATCAGTTGCTTCATCACATAACACTCCTCTGTCAAGGCAGTCCTTTATTTAAGAAGAAATACTCGAAAGGTACTATTTTAGTACTGAGAAGGTACTATTGTGGTACTGTGGATTCAAAACTGTACTCTTCTCGCAGCATTGAATAACATAGCGTATCACTCCGATCCCTTGCGTGTTTCCGAAGCCTGCCCTCCAATATGAAGGCACATTTCTCTAAAACCCTGACACTTTCAGCATTATGCGAACGAACCCATGCCGCAATCACCGTCAGATCCAGTTTTGAGAATCCATATGCGACCATACTCTTTACAGCTTCCGTGGCATATCCTCTGCTACGATAATCTGCCGCAATTGCGTATTCTAATTCCACATAGCCTTCATACCGGTTCATGTCGCCCAGGCTGATAAATCCAATCAATTCACCGCTTTCTCTGTGAATGATTGCCCTGAAGCGGTTGTCCTTTTTCCATGATTGAATAGCTTCCTCAGCATCCCGGATTGAGTCGAAATATGCCACACCGCTCCTTCGAAGCGTTTCATCCCGGCACATTTGATACAACACCATTGAATCGGCATCTTGCCAGTTCCTTAATATCAAACGTTCTGTCTCAATCAGCATAATCAGATTTCCTTTTCAAATGATCTCAACCATTCCGCTTTTTCCACTTCATCTGTTTTCAAAGCCTTGGCAACACATCACAAAACATAATGAGGTTTGCGGTGATCCTCTCACTCTCTGTCAACGGTTTTAGTGTTCCGTCAGCATAAAGCTTGTCCATTACCATCACTGGCACTTCATCAGATATGAATCCTTCATAATCTGCCATGACCAAATCATGCATATGCGGCGGAACATTCTTTATCCGTTGCATGACAAACTCGAGTGCAATCTTGGAAAACTCCTCATTGCTTTTTTCATCCAATTCCGGAATCCGATCTATAAAGTCGGTGTCTTTTCCCTTCATAATCATGAGCATAGTGTTGCCCTTATCGTCTATAAAGCTTCTTTCTTTAAGACGGTTGATTTTATCCCTGTTTTCAATCCTGTCAGTAAGTCTGTCTGTAATCAGCTCATAAATATATTCATAATCACAATTCTGATTGTTTTTCCAGCCTCCGGTACGACTGTCTAATATGAGTGCTTAAAAGCACTGCAATTTTATAAACATGTAATATTATACCGTTTCCCAAAATAATACGCAATATATAAAGTCCCGTTTATATATGCCGGAATTAAGAATATACAGCAATATATTTTTGATTTACTAATGTGAAGCACCAGCTCGTCCCGCATTGCTTCTGAATTTTGTGGTATATTTGCTCTACTCCAACTATTAATATAGAACCTAAAAAGCGTCCTTTGTCTGTTAGAGAAAGGACGCTTTTTATGTGTAAGACGTGCTAAAAGGTACCAATGCTAAGAAAGAAAAGCGAAAAGGTACGCGCTGCGGTAGTGCCGGTTGTCTCTGCAAGCCGGAATTTATCAAACGCCTATTTCTCTGTATATCTTTTCAATAAAGGGAGATTTGTGTTGAATATATTTCTCAATGTCTTTTGGATAGAACACCGCGCCTTCTTCTTTGATTCGACTGTATTCACGCACTGCTTCCGGATTGGAGCGCAGATAATTTCTGAAGGCAACATGTCTTTTTAATTCTGCGGAATCCTGTGGACAGACATACAGGTGGTGCTTCTGCAAATGCTCCTTGCCGTCATACTTGAATGCCTCCCGTGCAGCAATGCCAAGATCGCCTTCATGGAGATAGCCGATTTCTTCCAGCGCTGTCACCACAGCATCAAGCACAGAATAGTCCTTGATGACAACATCGATATCAATGATTGGCTTTGCGGACAGCCCCCGAACAGAAGTGCTGCCAACGTGCTCGATGCTTAAGGCCAGCGAACCAAGGGCCTCCTGAATCTCGTCTTTTATATGTGCAAAAGCCTGTTCCCACTGCTCATCATAAGGCAAAACGACAACACTTTTCGTAACCATTTTTATTCGCTCCTTCAAATATCGAGTTGTTATTCTGCAAGATAGAAAGACGGCACTAAATCATGGCTGATGTATTTGTCACCAAGAATAAGGCCATGCTCTCTCGTTTCATGAATATAGGCCTTTATATCTGCAAGGGATTTTTCTTCAAATCCATCTTCATGAAACCAGGTCTCAGAAT
>JAEEUX010000289.1 GCA_016290695.1 Oscillospiraceae bacterium | reverse complement strand
GTAAATGGGCGTCATGCCGTATTTTCCTACGGAGGCCGAGCGTATCTCCTTCTGCGCCGCAAGCGCGCGTTCGGCGACGGAGGCGGGCTCTTCCGCCGAGGCGGAGATCAGCTCTGTGTTAAAAACAAACGCAAAGATGACAAATATAGATATTATTTTAAATAAAACAGATATTTTAGACCTTATCATATAAGCTTTGCTTCGTTTGCATGGGATACGTACATTTCGCGGACGGAAGCGTATTCTCCCATTCCTTTCAAAACAGAAATCACCTCAAAGCCCTCGGTTTTAAGCCGTGAGCTCCATGAATCCTCCTCGTCGCCCGCCATGTCGTTAAGGGCGTGATCCCCGGCGACTACCATGAGCGGTGCGAGGTGGATTCTTTCCGGGCGGCGCAGCCTTGCGGCGTCGAGGATCGGGGCAAAGCCCGGCTCGAACTCCACGGTTCCGACGCGGAAGCGCTCAAAGCCGTCCTGCGCGAAGACCTCGTTCAGCTTTTCGTAGGGGTTTTCCTTTACCGCGGAGCTGCCGTGCCCCATAAGAGCGAGCATTTCATCCTCCCCGACGGAGGAGAAAATCTGCTCAAGCGCCTTGGCCAGCAGATTTATGTCATCGGACGAAGCAAGGAGAGGCTCGCCGAGGGAAACGCTTGAAAAGCGCTCGCGGAAGGCTTTTATATCGTCAATGACGGAGGAAAATTCCTCGCCCGCCATCATGTGCGTGGGCTGGACGAGAAGGTCGGTCACGCCGTCGGCGAGGATGCGCTCCATGGCCTCGGGAACGGAATCAATCGAAAGACCCTCAGAGGCTTTCAGCTTTTTTCTTATAAATCCGCTTGTCCATGCGCGGAAAAATTTACGCTCCGGGTATGCTGCGGCAAGGTCGCGTTCAAGAGCTTCTATGGTGAGCGCGCGCGTTTCGGCGCAGCTTGTTCCGAAGCTGACGACGAGTAAGCCTTTTTTCATAACGGTCATCCTTCCTAAAGATTCTTTTTGCGGTAAATGAACCACACTGATATTGCGCCGAACACAACGAGGTAGGCTGCGAGAACGCCGAAGCCGAAGAAGCCGACGGGCTCGGCGTTAGCTATCGCGCGGATCATGGCGCTTGCCTGCGAGAGCGGGAGCAGGGATATTATCTGCCTGAAGCCGTTCGGCATCTGCTCGGTTGAGAAAAAGGTGTTGCACAAAAAGGACATCGGCATGATGATGTAGGACGTAAAGCGCGGCGCGTCCGTGTAGCTCTTCGCGAGGAAGGACAGGACGAGCGCTATCGTTGAGAAGACCATGCCGTTTAGGAACATTATGAGCACGGACAGCGCGTTGAAGGTGAGGCCTGTGCGAATCGGGAGCGTGAGCAGGAGGATTATCCCGCCCGCGTACATCCCGCGAAGGCTGCCGCCGATAAGCTGCCCAACGATGAACTGCCAAAGCGGAGTCGGCGAGACCATTACCTGGTCGAGCGCCTTTTCGTAAAGCCGCTGGACGCTCATATTCTGCGCTATTGCGCTGAAGCTGCCGGTCATCGTTGCCATAGCAACGACGCCGGGGATGAGGAAATGGAGGTACGGCTCGCCGTGCGAGGTGGTCTGTATGCCCATGCCGAAGATGACGAGGTACATTAGCGGCGAAATCATCGCGGCGACGGTTATTTTATAGAAATCGCGCCGGAATTCCACCCATTTTTCCCAAATAACTGTGATTATACCCATTTTTGCCCCCTCGCCTCAGCTTCGGCTCAGCCTGCCGCCGGCGCACTCCACGAATACGTCTTCGAGCGTCGTCGCCCGCAGGCTCGCCTGATTTCCGGCATCCTCAAGGTAGGCTATCGCGTCCTCGCGCCGGTGGAAATAGCGGCTTTTCAGCGTTTCGTCCACTGTTTCGTCCACGGTGAAGGCGCCGAGCTCGTCTATGAGCGCTTCGGGCGTATCGAGCTTTTGCAGGCGGCCCTTGCTCATGAGGGCGACGCGGTCACACAGCGCCTGCGCCTCCTCCATATAATGCGTCGTGAGGATGATGGTCATTTTGCGGCCGTTGAGGCTGCGCAGAAGGCTCCACATCTGGCGGCGCGAAAGCGCGTCCATGCCCGCCGTCGGCTCGTCGAGCAGCAAAATCTCAGGCTCTATGAGCAGCGCGCGGCATATCATGAGCTTGCGCTTCATGCCGCCGGAAAGATGGCGCACGGTGCGCTTGCGGTAATCTATCAGCCCGGCGAAATCAAGAAGCTCGTCCGCGCGGCGGCGTATCTCCTTTTTCGGCATGAAGTACAGCCGCCCCTGATATTCCATGACCTCGTCCATGTTCATGTCCTGCCGCATGGAATATTCCTGCGTTATAACGCTGAGCTTGCGCTTCTGCGCCGAGGCCTTGCGGTCAAGCCGCTGCCCGTCTATGAGAATTTCGCCCGAGCTCGGGAGAAGGACTGTTGAAAGCATGCTGATGGTGGTGGTTTTGCCCGCGCCGTTCGGCCCGAGCAGGCCGAAAAACTCGCCCGTTTCGACGCGAAGGTCGAGCCCGTCCACCGCCGTGAAGTCGCCGAAACGCTTGGTAAGCCCTTTCAGCTCTATCATCCTAAGCCTGTTCCTTTGCGATTATGAGGGAGAAATAACCCGCGTCGTCAGGGATGTCGGCGGCGCTCGCGTAAACCTTTTCG